>JAZUQS010000068.1:0-7331 GCA_045605825.1 Acutalibacteraceae bacterium | reverse complement strand
CACAGAAACGAGCCTGAAAACAAGGTTAAATCAATCGAAATGATTGATGAAAAGGTGCTTTCAAGGCTTATACCTGCTTTAGATGAATACGATGATTATAAAATTATGGTGCTCCCCGACCATCCTACGCCTATCGTTACTATGACTCACGCCGGAGATGCCGTACCCTTTATGATTTATCAGAAATCTAAAGAAAAAGATAGCGGTATTGAAACATTCACTGAAAACACGGCTAAAGATACAGGTAACTATATAGATATCGGCTATAGCTTAATGAATAAATTTATTAACGAATAATTAAACAAAAATAACTTCAGGATTATATTTATTCCTGAAGTTATTTTTTTATATCGTAATATGCGTTTGGCACGTCACCGACTATGACAGTTTCCGCTACAGGCACACGGCTTTTAACGGTTTGCACGACTTTATAATTACCTATATACGCCGATGCAGACAAGATAACCTCAACGTATATTTTATGTAAGGTTTGATTTACACCAACGCTCTCAAAAGAGCTATAAACATCAGTCACGGCAAAGCCATAGGTGCTTGATTCTACTTTGAGCTCAAGACCTCTATCGCTGAATATTTCGCTTCCGAAAAGAGTTCCCCACGGCACAAGAATATTAAAATCTCCGCAATCACTAACCGTTTTAGCTGCTTTTTCAGATAATATAGCTTTGAAATCATTTATAAAAATAGTATTAGTTATTATTGCAGTTATTTTACCGCTATCGTTGTAGCTAACAGTTATAAAATCGTTATATACTACCTTTTCGCTTTGAATGGTTTTGTTAATCGCATCATTAAGTAAGAGGGTTAGTTCATTTTTTAATGCATTTGCACCTGCATTTTTAATAATCGGTCGCAACTGAAATTCTCCGAAAATTATTGCTATGCATATTAAAAGAATGACACACGCTACCCTAAATTGAATTGTTTGTTTTTTGCCTTTAAACATCAACCACTTCGCTTTAACTGGCGGTGGTCTTTTTTTTATTGGCTTATAATAAAACTTTATCATACAACTCACCAATATATTATATGATTGTATTATATTGATGTGACTTTTAAATTCATTACTTCAAAAAGCAAAACTGCTTGATGCCGAAGCATCAAGCAGTTTTTATTAAGATTATTGTTTGCTCCAATCAAGGTAGCTATTTGTGATGTAATAGTATGTACCGTAATACTCTACGTAACCGGTATAATTCCAGGTGATTAAACCGCCTTGAATATAGTACCAATCACCGTTGTAATAAACAAGAGTAGTTGCATTCCAGTTAAGAATACCGTTTTCTACATAGTACCATGTACCGTAGTATTCTACAAGAGTTGTCGCATTCCAATTAAGAATACCGTTCTCTACGTAATACCATGTACCATAATATTCTACAAGAGTTGTCGCATTCCAATTAAGAATACCATTCTCTACGTAATACCATGTACCATAATATTCTACAAGAGTTGTCGCATTCCAATTAAGAACACCGTTTTCTACGTAGTACCATGTACCGTAGTATTCTACAAGAGTTGTCGCATTCCAATTAAGAACACCATTTTCTACGTAGTACCATGTACCGTAGTATTCTACAAGAGTTGTCGCATTCCAATTAAGGACACCGTTTTCTACGTAGTACCATGTACCGTAGTGGTATACAAGTCCTGTGTAATCAGTTGCAACTTTATTGTTAACGTAGTAATACCAAACACCATCGATAAGATGTAACCCGTCTGCTTTTACATTAGGATCTTCTTTACCGCAGCTTTCGCATTTTCCGTTAACGAAGTTGTGGCCCTTTGCGGGAATTGTTGTAGCCGCACCAATAAACTGATTACATACTACACACCACTGACCTTCTTGACCCTCTGTTTCACAAGTTGCATCTTTCTTTGCTGTTGTAAGCTGATGTTCACCTTTGGTAGCTTCAGTATAAGTGTCACCGCAGTTTGCACATGTATACTGCATTTTGCCATCTTCACGGCAAGTTGCAGGTTTGATTTCTTTTGCTTCGTAATTATGACCTGTTGCGGGAATAACCGTTGTTTCTGTGAGTGTACAACCTTCGTTTGTACATTTAACAACCTTTTCACCGTCTTCGGTACATGTAGCTTCTTTAACGATAGTCTCATCACTTAATGAGTGACCTGTTGCAGGAATAACCTCTGTTACATAGTAACCGCAGCCTTCTCTCTCACAAGTTTTTGTAAGAACACCGTCTGTTGTACAAGTTGCTTTTGTTGTTATTTCGCCTGCATTATAATCATGACCAAGAGCTGCAAGAGCTTCAGTTTCGTAAACATAACCACAGCCTGCACATCTCTTTTCTCTTGCACCGTCTACAAGACAAGTTGCTGACGTTGTAACAACCCATTCATAACCGCCTGCGTGAGTAAGGTCAGCCTTCATACCGCGTTTTGCTGCATATTCTGCTGCATAAGCACCGCAGTTTGCTTTAATTGTGAGGTCTGCATTGCAACCGCTAAATGCATTATTTGCAATTTCAGTTACGCTATCGGGAATTTCAACCTCTGTAATACCTACACAACCGATGAATGCGCCGTCATTAATCTTTGTCGTACCGTCGTAAACTTTATAAGCACCTGTTTTACCTGCAGGGCAAGTAATAAGTGTATCAAGAGCGATATCGTAAAGTGCACCGTCAACACTTGCATATACACGGTTGTTATAGTCTACGTTGATTGCTGTAAGATTTTTACAATTTGTGAATGCACCTGCTGCAACCGTTATAACGCTTGCAGGAATATCAATTGTTGTGATTACAGTTGAATCGAATGCATTGTTGCCAATTGTTTCAAGCGTTACAGGAAGAGTAATTTCTTCAAACGCTGTACATTTTGCAAACGCATTGTTACCAATCACCTTAACACCTGCAGGAAGATCCTTAAGTGATTTAAGTGATGAGCAACCGTAGAACATACCGTCAACAATAGCGGGCATTGCACATTTGATTTCAACATCAACAAGAGATGAACAATTACCGAATACATATTCGCCGATTGTTGAAACGTTATGACCGATATAAGCAGATTTTACTGATTTACAGTCAAAGAATGCATATTCACCAACTTCAACTGTACTATCAGGAATGATTATGTTTTCAAGTGATGAACAGTTTTCAAATGCAAGTCTGCCAATTTTGCAGATACTATCGGGAAGAGCTATTGTTTTAAGAGCTACGCAGTCTTCAAACATACCCTCGCCAATTTCAATTGCACCGTTTTTAATATCAAGAGTTTCAAGCTTATCACAACCCTTGAAAATGTTTTTGCCAACTTTACCGTCTGCAAGACCGCCGTAAATAGCAACTCTTGTTAAGTTGTCGCAATCATAGAATGCATAATCCTGAACTTCTGTTGTACCGGGGATATCAAGCTCTGTAAGAAGATCACAATCCTGGAATGCACCTGCTTCAATTCTTGCGAGTGTTTTTGTGAAGATAACTTTTTCAAGAGCGGGATAACCGCCGAATGCAGAATTGTTAACTACAGTTGTTGTACCTGTAATAATAACTGTTTTAACCTGTGCACCATATGATGCCCATTCGTTTGATTCTGTATCAGCATATATAACGAGTGTACCGTCATCAAATAATACCCATACAAGATTTTGGATTTCGCCGTTTTCATCAGCATAAGCACCCTCATTTGTTGCTGTTATGCCGTCAAAAGCTGTATTAGGAATAGAAACTTCGTAAGTATCATTACAAGTTTCACAAGTATATGTAATAACGCCGTTCTCATTTACTGTGGGGTTTTTAGTAATAACACCGTCATCATAATTATGACCGAGTGCAGGAATGTCAGAGGTTGTTTCATGCTCACAACCTGCATTCTGACATCTAAATGTGAGAACACCAAGTTCAGTACATGTAGGCTCTTTCGTAACTGTACCTTTATCCATTTTGTGACCTGTTGCAGGGATCACTTCTGTTGTTTTATAGTTACAATTAGCGTGAGTACATTTATAAGTTTTAACACCGTCTGTATCGCAAGTAGCTGCGAGAGTTACTGTTCCGTCATCAAGTGCGTGGTCAGTTGCAGGAATAGCCTCTGTATAAACAGAATAGCATCCATCATTCTGACAAGTATATCTTCTAACGCCGTCTTCGTCGCAAGTAGGCTCTTTTGTTACTTCAGAAGTATATTTGTGACCTAAAGCAGGGATATTTACTGTGTAAGTATCTGAACAGCCTGTATTCTGACAAGTAAATGTAACAACACCTTCAGCGTCGCAGGTTGCTTTCTTTGTTACTACTCCGTCATTATAGTTATGACCGATAGCATCAATGCCTTCTACCTGAAGAACATGACCACAATCTACACAACGAAGTTCTTTTTCACCTGTAGATTCACAGCCAGCTTCATTTGTTACAACCCATTCAGTTTTTTCTGAGTGGATTAAATCAGTTTTGATAGCACGAGCTTTAGCATAAGCTGCGGCCGTAGAATTACAAGGAGTTTTTATAACAAGTGTGTCTGCACAACCATTAAATGCAATAGCATCAATTATTGTAACACTTGCAGGGATTTCAATAACACCAAGTGCTGTACAACCTACAAAAGCACCTTCACCAATCTCATCAACAGTTTCGGGGATAACAACGTCGCCTGATTTTGCTGCGGGGCAGAAAATAAGAACAGTACCGTCTTCTGAGTAAAGAATACCATCTATACTTCTATACTCTGTATTGATGTCTGAAACGTTGATCGCAGTAAGTGATGCACATGCTGTGAATGCACCTTCCTCAATGTTTGATACGCCGTAAGGTATTTCAATCTCTTTAAGAGAAGTGCCATTGAAAGCATATCTACCGATTCTAACAAGTGATTTAGGCAATACTATTTCAGTTAAGCCTTCGCATTCAGAAAATGCATATTCACTGATTGAAGTAACAGTATTAGGAAGTGTAATTTCAGTAATTGCGGCACAACCTTCAAAAGCATGAGCCCCAATATTTTTAACACTTTCAGGGAAATCAACAATTGTTTTAAGTGATGTACAACCATAGAACATCCAGTCGCAGATAATATCTTCATCTGTTCTGAAGGTAACTGTTTCAAGTGAAGTACATCTACCGAATATGTATTCGCCAACGCTTGCTAACTTATGACCCAAAACAGCACTTGTAATAGCGGTACATCCATAGTAAGCGTAGCTACCAACTTCTCCAACACTATCAGGAATATTTGCTTCTTTAAGTGAAGTACAGTTTTCGAATGCGTGACCACCGATTTTTTCAATACTATCGGGTAAATCGATATTTACAAGAGAACCACAATTCTCAAACATACCGTAACCGATAACCTTTGAACCAAGACCGATATTAACAGTTTCAAGAGCTGTACAATTCTTAAAAGCATTATCTCCTACATATGAAAGTGACTTTCCAAGATCTGCATTCTTAAGTAAAGCACAACCATAAAATGCATATTCACCAATTGAATTTACAAAAGGAAGCTCAATTGAAACAATATCTGTTTCAGCAAATGCATATGCACCAATAGAACTAACGAATTCAGGAAGCTTAACTTCATCAAGAGAAGTGCATCCTGCAAAAGCATATGCTCCAATCTTACTTAAATCAGATGTAGCTTTAGGTGCATCGATTTCTTCAAGATTATAACAATTATAAAATGCTTGGTCAGGAATTGTAGTAACTCCTGCTTTTAATACTACTCTTTTGATTTCTGCTGCATGGTCAAGCCATGTAGGAGTAGAATCAGAGTAAATAGTAAGTGTTCCGGTATCATCGAGTTCCCAATAAGTTTTGGTAATGTTACCTAAATCATCGTACTCGTTTCCGGAGTCAACAGTCGCTGCGAAGGAAACAACAGATAAGCATGAAAAACTGCTGATTACTAACATCACAGCAAGGAGGACAGAAAGAAATTTTGACCTCTTCAAATGAAACACCCTTTCAATAAGAACTAGCTGAATATTCAGCCGGACAATATTATAGTTATACCTATAATACTACATAGTCTATTTTAGTACAATCAGTCTGTTTTGTCAACCAAAAATTAACTGCATCAACCGCTTTTAAGGTAAAAGAATTATGCTGATATTTGTGACTTTTTTACAAAGAAATAAGATGTCCTTGAAACCAAAGACATCTTAAAAATAATTATGTGTTTTATTTTCAGTTTGAGTAACCTAATTCAAACGCTTTAAGGTTAAGCTCAAGGAATTTTTCAGGCACGCAAGCTTTAACGGCATCAAGCCAAATTTCCTTGTCAATATCGGTATTCTTAGCCATTGCACCGATGAGAACAACGTTAACCGCTTTAGGTGAGCCTGCTTCAACTGCAAGAGGAAGGGCATCAAGCTCAACTACTGTTGCACCTGCATTCTTTACCGCATCAATTACACCGTCGGGATAAACGCTATCTCCGATAACAACTGACATAGGATCAATTTTTTGAGTATTAACAACAACCTTACCGTCTTTTTTAAGGCAAGAAAGCCATCTTGCTGCTTCAAGCTGTTCAAAAGCAAGAATAAGGTCTGCTTCACCCTCACCTATAACGGGTGAATAAACCTTTTCACCGTATTTAACGTAGGTTACAACAGAGCCACCTCTCTGGCTCATACCGTGAACCTCGGAAACCTTTACATCATACCCTTTTGAAAGGAGGGCACTACCTAAAATTCGGCTTGCAAGAAGTGTACCTTGACCGCCTACACCAACTATCATAATTGATTTATTCATTTATTGCACTCCCCTTTCTTATTCAATAGCACCGAATTTGCAAAGCTGTGAACAAACGTTGCAACCGAGGCACTGTGTAAAGTCAATTTCTGCTTTACCGTCTTTCATACTAATAGCAGGACAACCGATTTTCATACACATTTTACATGACTTACATTTATCCTTATTAACCTTTAAAGGTGGGTTATGCTTAACGGTTTTAAGAAGAGCACAGGGTCTTCTTGAAATAACAACCGCAGGGGCGTTCAACTCAAGTGCTTTGCCTATTGTTGTATAGCATTCATCAAGATTATAGGGATCAACAACAAAAACGTTATTGATACCAACAGCCTCGCAAAGCTTTTCAAGACTTACTGCAGCTGCAGGTTCACCTTTAATATTGTATCCTGTTGTAGGATTCTGCTGATGACCCGTCATACCTGTAATACTGTTATCAAGAATAATTGTAACAGAATTACTATTGTTATATGCAATATCTATAAGGCCTGTTACACCTGAATGGATAAAGGTTGAGTCACCGATAACAGCAACGCTCTTATTAGCCTTATCGGGATTTGCAAGGTTTCTTCCGTGAAGACCTGAAACGCTACCGCC
>JAZUQS010000067.1:0-19161 GCA_045605825.1 Acutalibacteraceae bacterium | reverse complement strand
GGTATGTTAAGCGAATCCATATCCCTTATTTCAGTTATTATCGGCATTATCCGCTACAGAAGTACACCGGTGAAGGTTATCAGCACAACCGAAAAGGTTGCAGCATAATAAAGCATAATTCAGAAGCAACAGTATTGAATGTACTGTTGCTTTTTTTGTTTTATGAGTGATATAATGTGGGTGACAAATAAGAATTTGACGATGTGAGCGGTTTATATATGAAAGATAAAAATTACTTTTTAGCTAAAGCACAGGAGAATATGCCTGAGCTTCATTGCAAAAATATCATCCCTGACGCAACCGAATTTATCGGTTCAGACGGCGACAGTGTTCTTCTTGATTTTGGGGAACACGCGGTAGGGCATTTTTCCTTTGCTTTTGACAGAGTTGATGTTTTCGTTGATGCTCCCGTAAGGCTGATAGTAAAATTTGGCGAAGATATGAGAGAAATCAATGATGATTTTTCTCAGTACAACGGAGTTCTTTCAAAAACTTGGTTGCAGGAGGAAATAATCAATCTTGACTATCCGCAGAAAATAACTATGCCCAGAAGATATGCATGCAGATACATAAAAATAACAGTGGAAAGAACAACCCGACCGATAAGGCTCTTTGATTTCAGCTTTCTTGCATCAACAAGTGCCGATATATCCGTGCTGAAATCTGCGAAAACGGAAGATGCTTTGCTTAAAAAAATTGACCGGGTTGCAACAAACACCCTTAAAGAATGTATGCAGACCTTCTTTGAGGACGGTCCCAAGCGTGACCGCCGTCTTTGGATTGGTGACCTTCGCCTTGAAGCTCTTACAAATTATTATACCTTCAATAACCTTGAAATTGTAAAAAGATGTTTGTATCTTTTTGCCGCAGGGGAACGTAATGAATCAGGTTTCTTGCCATCCTTTGTTTATGAAACTCCTTACTACCATTCCGGTGCAACTCATATTGAGGATTATGCACTTTTATATGTTGTAAGTGTATGCGATTATTTTGAGCATACAGGAGATATGGATGTTGTAAACGACCTTTTGGAAATTTGCAAATTACAGCTTGAAAGTTTCAGGGCTACGTTGGATGAAAAACTGATTGCAACAAAGCAGGACGGTTGGTTTGCTTTTATTGACTGGTGTCCGGGTCTTGAATGTATTACTGCATTGCAAGGAGTGTATCTTTATACACTTGAACGTTTTGCAGAATTGCTGAAAGCGATATGTGATGAGGAATATGAAAAATATTCTGTTCTCATATCCCGTGTTCGTTCCGCTTCGGAAAAGTATCTTTATGATGAAAGCAAAAAATTGTTCGTAAATCCTTTAGATAACGGTCAGTTCAGCGTTCATTCTCAGGTATGGATGATATTGGGCGGTGTGATAAACGGAGAAAAAGCAAAAAAGCTTCTTCTTTCTTGCCTTGATAATAAGGAGTTTAAACAGCCTGTTACGCCCTATATGCACCATTATGTTATTGAAGCTATGTTGAAGCTCAATATGAAGGATGAAGCAGTACAATATTTGAAAAAAATCTGGGGTGGTATGGTGGAGCTTGGTGCAGACACCTTCTGGGAAGCGTTTATTCCCGATGACCTTGATTTCTCGCCGTACAATGACAGAATGATAAACAGCCTTTGCCACGCATGGAGCTGTACGCCATCATATTTTATTCGTAAATACGGGTTGTGATTAATGAATTCCAATTTGTTGAGTTCTTTAAATTTTGATAAAAATGAATTATAATCAGAAAGTGAATTGGAGGAATCTGTGTGAAGAAAACAATCAAAATAATATCAGTTGTGCTTGTCCTTACTATTGTTATGAGTGTTACGGCTTTTGCTGAACCCGGCTTTGCATATAAGGACGAGGTGCTTACAGAGTTTTCACCGAAATGGTCACAAATACAGGCTGATGATACAGTAATTTCCGTTACGCCCGGTGCCGAAGTCGGCGAGCTTCGCTTTGCGTGGCTATCAAGCTCTAAAGACAGCAAGCCTGCTTTCAAAATTTCGCAAAACAGTAATATGTCTGATGCTGAAGAGCTTGAGGTCGATACTACCGATGCTATCGAAAACCTCAAATCAAATAAGGTTACCGTAACGGGACTTAAGCAAGGTAAAACCTATTATTATTCATATACTGAAAACGGTGTCTGGAGCGAAGCACAGCCGTTTACGGTGCAACCGGCGGACGACTTTACCGTTCTCTATATTTCCGATGCACAAATAGGACGTTCCGGTGATGAAACACTTGAAGAAATACTTGTACGTGACACTTGTGGCTGGAATTATACGGTTGGGAAAATGCTTACAGCTTACCCGAATGCCGCTTTTGCAATTTCAGGTGGTGACCAGTTTCAATCAGCGGATAGCCTGGTTCAGATGAAGGCTTATCTTTCTCCCGAAGCCTTGCGTTCTCTACCTGTTGCCAACACCATCGGAAACCACGACGATGATTCTACGCTTTACGGTGAGATTTTTAACAATCCGAATGAGGTTGACGAGCTTAATTCCAGCGAAGCCGGTACGGGATATTATTACACCTACGGTGACGTGCTTTTTATTACAATCAACTCAAACAACAACCTTATGCTTGATACTGCAAAGGTTTTGCGTGAAGCAACACAGGCTCACCCCGACACAAAGTGGAGGGTAGTCACAATGCATCACAACCCTTATTCAGCTTCATTAAGCGACGATGATTTTTCAGAAGAACGTCTTTTCTTTTCATCACTCTATGATTTATACGATATAGACTTATGCCTGAGCGGACACGACCACTTTTATTCACGCACAGACACTATGTACGCAGGCGAAGTAACCGACGGTGAAGGCACGGTATACGTTCAGTCTTCATCAGCTTCAGGAAGCAACTATGACCCGCTCCCCGAATCAACTGCTTCGTTTACCGTTTCTGCATTCGACGTGCGTGTTCCTACATATACAGCGTTTAATTTTACCGATGGAGCCATTGTCGGCACGACTTACCGTACCGACACAGATGAAGTTATTGATTCTTTTGAGATAACCGATAACACAACAGACTCAGATGCCAATATTTTCACCGTAATAATTTTATTTTTTAAAACTCTTTTTTCTATGATATAAATTTAAAGGAGATATTTAAATGCAAGGTTTTGTTAAATTTATTATTACACTTTTTACAACTGCTTCGATTTTTTGCTCAAATCTTATATTTCCTGCTACTGTTTACCCCGAAAGTAAAGACTTTGATTTTTCATATCTTGAATACCCCGAAGAAGCAATTGTCACCCTTGAAGAAGCTGGGCTTACCGAGCAGGAGCTTGTAGGAAGAGCATCGGCTGAGCTTCCTGAATACGTTCAGTCGGGTGGATATGAAGATATAAACGGTATTACGGTTTCGCCGTATTACACGGCAAAGGTAAGCGGTGAGGAAATTCCCGTTTATGCTTCGGTTGTTTTTATCCGTGTTGACGATACGGGTACACTTCATTCTTTTTCTGAAATTTATGTTGATTCAGATGAGGATTTTTCATTCAATATTGAAATAACCGGAGCTGATGTAGAACTCAAAAATGCAACCGTGCTTCCCGAGTCACACGGTGTAAAGGCACAGTGTAAAGACAACACCGTAACAGCATCAATCAATAAAACCGGAATATATACTTTCCTTTTTAACAATGCAAACCAGTACTATGGCTATACACTTATGGTTCGCGAAAAGGTTGACGAGGATAAAGAAATTGCAGAATACATAGAAAAATACGGAGAAGATAGTGTTTGGGTTCTTGATAAAGGTGTGTATCAATATGACTACGTTAACCTTGTTGAACACAAAAATCTGGTAATTTATCTCAGAGAAGGCGCTTATGTTATCGCAAACCATCTTTTTGATATTGACTGCGCCGAGGATGAAAACAAATACCTTGAGCCTACTGCACCGAGCGACAATGCAATAGGGCTTACAAGATATCCGTTTATTAATTTTTACAACTGTAATAACATAACCCTTGCAGGTAGGGGCGTAATAGATATGACCCGTCTTGACAGACGTGAAAGACGCGGTGTGGTTTTTACAAACTGTAATAACGTAAACGTCAGAGACGTAAAAATAATCAATTCGCCCGAATGGTCGTTTATTTCTTACTGTTGCACCGACGTCAGCATTAATAACGTTGATATCATCGGCAACCGCGGTAACTGTGACGGCTTTGCAATATGCAATAGCCATAACGTAACTGTTGACAACTGCTTTGCAAGAGTAGCTGACGATACCTTTGAGGTTAAGGCTCTCGGCGGCACAATGGACAGCAAAAATATTACTTTTACAAACTGTATTGCATGGGGCGGATATGCAAGGTGCTTCGGTATCACAGGGGAGGTCAATAAGAAAATTTCAGACGTCACTTTCCGCGACTGTGCCGTGATTTACCGTGACGGTATCTGGGATAACGACAGAATAGGCTCTCTTGTTGTTGTGGCAGAGCAAACCGAAGGCAGTATTGACGGAGTTCTTTTTGAAAATATTGAAATATTCCGTGACGAAGGCAGACCCATTCTCGTAAAGATTTATGACGAGGAAGCAGAAAACTTTGAAATCAAAAACGTTGTTTTCAGAAATATTTCATACACCTCGTATATGAGACCTAAAATCGCAGGTACGGACAGTAAAACCAATACAGTTCAAGTTGGGCTTGACGGTATAACTGTTGGCGGAAAGAAAAAACGATTCCCGAAAACAAGCTTCAGTATCGGCAAGTATTGTGATGTGACTTCAGCTTAATTGAAATGTGGAAATGTTTTGTGATATATGGTATAATATTTGAAAATATTTTTTAATCAAGAGGAGTAGGCAATGGGAAAGTATAGATTTGATTGGGAAAATCCCGCAATAATTAAAAAGAATAAAGAAGATGGACATATCATAGCCTTTTCTTATGATAACGAGGCGGATGCCCTTGAAAGAAAAGAGCCTGAGTCAAAAATGACTCTTAACGGTATGTGGAAATTCTATTGGCAAAGATGCCTTGATAATTGCCCTGAGGACTTTATGTCAAATGATTTTGATGCTTCTGACTGGGGTGAAATAAAAGTTCCATCAGTATGGCAGATGGGTCAGGAAACAGGCAGTTACCCCTATTACTACGCAAGTACGTATTGCCGTGCTTTAAGCCGCAAAAAGAGTGAAATTCCCTCAATTGACCACAAAATGCAGGAAATTGGCTTATATATCCGTGATTTTGATATGCCTGAAGGCTTTGACGGTCAACAGATTTTTATGCATTTTGGTGCCGCAAAATCTGCAATTGAGGTTTACGTTAACGGTGAGTACGTGGGTTATTCCCAGGGCTCTATGACTCCTCATGAATTTGATGTTACAAAATTTGTACATAAGGGCACTAATAAGGTTGCGGTAAAATGCTACCGCTTTTCTGACGGTGCTTATCTTGAAAATCAGGATATGTGGCTTCTTTGCGGTCTTTACCGTGAGGTATATATCTTTGCCGAGCCTAAAAAATGCTTGCGTGATTTTTATATTACAACCGATTTGGATGCAGAGTATAAAAACAGTAATACTACGCTTGAAATTCAGGTTAATAATTACGATAATGCCGGTACTGCAACGGTAAAAGCAGAAATTATTGACGGGGATGACAGAGTTCTTCTGGGCGTTGGGGAAACAGACGGTTCATCAAAGCTTGTGTTTGCAAAGCTTATTGAAAATCCGAAGAAATGGTCTGCTGAAACTCCTTATCTTTACAAATTGCTTCTTACCATAACTGCTGACGGTAAAACAACCTATAAATCAATCCGTTTCGGCTTTAAAAAGGTTGAAATTATTGGTGATAAATTGTTGTTTAACGGCAAACAGATGATGCTACGTGGTGTTAACCGCCACGATTTTGACCCCGATTACGGTTGGGCAGTTCCTAAGGAAAGGTACCATCAGGACCTTAATTTTATGAAAAACGCAAATATCAACTCTATACGTACTTCGCATTATCCCGATGACCCGTATTTCTATGAACTTTGTGATGAATACGGTTTTTACGTTATGGATGAATGTGACCTTGAAACCCACGGCGTACGTCGTAAGGGCGTTCCCGGTGATAACCCCGTCTGGACGGATGCGGTTGTTGACCGTATGGAAAGAATGGTGCTTCGTGACAGAAACCACGCTTGTGTATTTATGTGGTCTTTGGGTAACGAGGCAGGTGACGGCAGTAACTTTTCAGAAATGAAAAAGGCAGCCCTTAAGCTCGATAACACACGTCAGTTCCATTATGAAGGCGACTTTAATTTTACAAAAAGCGACGTTATTTCAAGAATGTATCCCGTTGAGAGTGCGATGAAAAAGCTTTGTAACAAGGAGCCTATTGAAATTACGCTTTTTGATAATATTGCAAATGCTCTTGCGGCAGACTCAAAGCCCATAAAGAAAGAGGATTATTGCAGACCCGTTTTGCTTTGCGAGTATGCACACGCTATGGAAAACAGTCTTGGTAACTTTCAGGAATATATGGATGATTTTGAGGCGTATGACCATATGCACGGCGGTTATATCTGGGATTTTGTTGACCAGGCAATCCGCAAAAAAACACCCGACGGTGACCAATGGCTTTACGGCACGGATTTTGAGCCCTACGAGCCGGGCAGATACACCCATTTGCCAAACACAACTGCAATGACGGGTTCGAATACGTACTTTAATGCAAACGGAATCATTGCTGCCGACCGTAAGCCACACCCCTCATATTACGAGGTGAAAAAGGTATACAGTGAAATTAAGGTTAAAGAAAAAGACGTTAATGCAGGGCTTTACACCTTAATTAACAAAAAGCTCTTTACAGACCTTTCTGATTTTGAATTCAAGTGGAGCTTGCAGGCAGAGGGTGTTGAAATTCAAAGCGGAACAGTTGACGTTAACTGTGAGCCGCTTTCACAGATTGATTTTACAATTCCTTATGATTTGTCGTCTTTACCCGAAAAAGAATGTGTACTTATAGTTTCGTTTATTAATAAATACAGTCACCCTTGGTGCGAGGCAGGCTACGAGCAGAGCTTTGACCAGTTTATAGTTAAAGAGGCAATCACCCAAAAAGCCGAGGCTCGAGGTGAAATATCATTTAGTAAAAACGGTAAAGCTGTTTGTGTTAAGGGTGAAGGCTTTGGTTTGCAGATAGTTGACGGCAAAATTACTTCTCTTAAATATGACGGCAAAGAATATCTTAAAGAGCCTATTGCACCTAACTATTTCCGTGCACTTACCGATAACGATATTTCTAACTTTAATTTTGTACCCTTCCTTATTCCTATAAATCCATATTTTAATTGGAGGTGGGCAACAAATACGGCAAAGGGCACTATAAAATCTGTTAGCAAAAATGAAAAAGGACAGCTTGTAATAAACGTTAATTGGAGCGTTAAGCTGTTTAAAGGTGTTACCTCTACCTTTGTTATTAACCCTGACGGAAGCATAGAGGTTACACATACAGGCACACCCAAAATGTTCAAGCTTCTTCGCTTCGGTACGAAAATGGGGATTCTTCGTGAATTTGATACGGTTAAATGGTACGGCAGAGGACCTCACGAAACGTATTTTGACCGTAAAACAGGCGGTAAAATCACCTTACACGAAAAAACCGTAGCAGACCTTGAGCATCATTATATGAGACCTCAGGAGAATGCAAACCGTACCGACGTACGCTTTGTAGAGTTCAGAAATAAAGAGGGTAAGGGTCTTCGCTTTGAGGCGATGGGAGAAACACCTATTTGCTTCAGCTCTTGGCACTACACTCAAGACGAGCTTCAAAAGGCAAAGCATATACATCAGCTACCCCATAAGGATATTACAACAGTCAATATTGACCTTAACAGTATCGGTGTTGGCGGTGATATGCCCGGTGACGCTCAGGTGCGTGAAAAATATCAGCTGAAGCCCGGAAAGGTTTATACATACACATTCCGTATACAGCCTATAAAATAAATATATTATATTTTTCCGAATAATATCAGGAGGTAGCTATGCAGCTTTTACAGACTATTATTTCCTATCTTGTGATAGCGGGAGCCTGTATATCTTCATTTTTTTCGTGGGGTGATTTAGAGATGATACCGTATTCTAACGATTACAAAATTCCTGAAAGTATTCCCGAATACAGTGTAATTGCTACGGAAGAGAAAACCGATTGGAAAGCAAAATGGATTTGGGATAATGAAAACCTTACCGAGAAAAACGTTTGGATGTGTTTTAATAAAAAAGTAAAGCTCGATAAAATCCCCGAAGAGCTTGTTGCTCATATTTCAGCCGATTCAAAATATTGGCTTTACATAAACGGCGAAACTGTTGTTTACGAGGGTAGCGTAAAGCGAGGCCCCGATAAAAACAGCGGCTATTATGACAGTATTGATATCGCGCCATATCTTAAAAAAGGCGAAAACTCAATTTGTGCTTTGGTTTGGTTTTGGGATAATGAAACGAGCTATTCCTATAGCAGTAGCGGTCAGGGCGGTTTCATTTTTGAAGCAATAGGCGAGGGTGTCAGTATAATTTCCGATAAAAGCTGGAAAGCAAAAAGAAATTCCGCTTTCGTTGATAGCCCTCTTTATCCGCCTAACTACAGACTTCCCGAATACAGTATCTATTTTGATGCAAGAGAAGCTATGGCTGATTGGCTGGATGAAGGCTTTGACGTTTCTGATTGGGAAAATGCAACCGAATATGCCGACGGCGGTAAAGGTGCTTACGGTAAGCTTTACCCGAGAGGAATACCGTTTTTAAAGGACTACGGACTTAAGGAATACGAGAATTCGAAGGATTACGAAAACTATACCGTAACAAAGGCATTAGGTGAAAAAATCACCGTAGATATTCCCTATAATGCACAGCTTACGCCGTATCTTAAAATAAAAGCACCTGCAGGAAAAAAGATTCGTATAACTACTGAAAATACGTTAATCGGTGCGGTTTCAACTACGTACGTAACTAAAGAAGGGGAGCAGGAGTTTGAGGCTTTAGGCTGGTTTAACGGTGAGCATATTACCTATAAAATCCCTAAAGACGTTACCGTTATTTCTTTAATGTACCGCGAAACCGGCTACGATAGCTCATTCAGCGGTGACTTTAAGTGCGACGATGAATTTTTAAATTCCTTGTGGCAGAAATCCTTACGTACTCTTTACGTTACTATGCGTGACAACTTTATGGATTGCCCCGACAGAGAAAGGGCTCAATGGTGGGGCGACGTTACAAGCGAAATGATTATGACGATGTACTCTTTAGACAGTAATTCATATTTACTGTATCAAAAGGGTGTAGAAGCAATGCTTTCTCACGTTGATGAAACTAATGTGCTTCAAACGGTTGTGCCTATAAGCGGTGACTATTTTGAGCTTCCCGTTCAACAGCTTGCAGGTATCGTAGGCTTCCTTACTTACTATGAATACACAGGTGATAAGACATTCGTTGAAAAAGTTTACGATGCCTCTGTTGATTATTTAAAGCTTTGGGAAATTGGAGAAAATAATCTTGTCGTTCATCGTGAAGGCTCTTGGGATTGGCCTGATTGGGGCTCAAAGGCAGATATGACTGCTATTGAAAATGCTTGGGTTTACTATGCTCTTTCTTCCGTAGAAAAAATGGCGGATGTTATAGGCGAAGACAAGGATATTTCCTTTATAACCGAAAGAAAGAATGCTATTGCAAAGGGTTACAAAACTCTTTGGACAGAGGACGGCTTTAAGAGTGAAGATGCGAAAAAGCCTGACGACAGAGCAAATGCCCTTGCAGTTTTAGCAGGGCTTGCAAAAAAAGAGCAGTATAGTACCGTCAAAAACGTGCTTACAACAACTAAAAACTCAAGTCCTTATATGGAATATTACGTTCTTGAAGCACTTTGCAAAATGGGTGAATATGATGCGGCAAAAAGCAGAATTAAAGAGCGATATGAGGGTATGATGTGCGAGGATTACTCAACGCTTTGGGAATTCTGGGACTCATGGCGAGGTACTAAAAATCACGCCTGGAGTGGCGGACCTCTTGTTATAATGAGTAAGTATTTTGCAGGTGTTACCCCACTTGAAGCAGGGTACGAAAAGGTTAAAATCGAACCTCAATACGCTTTATCTGACAATATAAGCTGTACCGTTCCCAGTGTTAAAGGCTTGATTACCTTAAACTACGAAAAGGCAGACGGTTCTTACGTTGTTGAGCTTAATATTCCGCAAGGTATGGATACTGTTTTATACGTACCGACCGGTGCTACTGTAAAAATAAATTCAGAGCTATTTTATATAAGCGGTGAGTACATAGCCGATAAAGAAAATAGTAACGTTGAAATTTTAGAAATAACAGTAAAATAAGAAGGTAACAGGTATTAAGACGTGCGAAAAGTATTCGATTGCCTATATCTGTAATTTGCATAAACAAGGTAACATATTAACTGTTGAAAAAAACAAACATTTGTGGTATTCTTTTTATATTAAATAATTTTGGAGTGTATGATAATGTCAAAGTGGATTGATAACAAAACCGTAATAATTACAGGTGCATCAAGCGGTATCGGAAAAATGCTTGCTGAAAGACTTATGAAGGAGCATAACTGTAAGGTAATCGGTGTTGCAAGAAGTGAAAAGAAAATGCTTAATTTTATTGAAGAGCTTGGTGATTATGCAAAGCTTTTCTCATATAAGCTTTTCGACGTTTCAAGCTACGATAATTGGCAGAGCTTCCATGATTGGCTCGTTGAAAACGGTATCAAGCCTGACGTTCTTATCAATAATGCCGGTGTTCTTCCCCGTTTTGACAGACTTATGAATTATACAAAGGAAGAAATTGATGAGTCAATCAACATAGATTTCTATTCAGCAGCATATTCTTCAAAAATTATGCTTCCTCTTCTTATGGAAAGTGAAACTCCTGCAATTGTTAACGTTGCATCATCCGCAGCACTTATGGCTCTCGGCGGAACATCAATGTATTCTGCAAGTAAGGCAGCTGTTAAGGGCTTAACGGAGGCTATGAGAGAAGAGCTCAGAGGCGAAGCTTACATAGGTCTTGTTTGTCCCGGATTTACCAAAACGGATATTTTCAGAAATCAGGGCGAAACAAACGGTATGGACCTTATAAATATGGTTTCAACTCCCTGCGACAAGGCTGTTAACAGAATTCTTAAAGGCATACTTCGTAAAAAGTCATATATTGTTGTTGGCTTTGACGGTAATGCAATGGGTAGATTTAACCGACTTATGCCTGTTCAGGGCTCAAGACTTTTCAGCTCAGTAATTAAAGCTTTTAAAATTGACCTTTTCGCTTCAACCTTTGGTTATGAAAAGAAAGGCGATAAGAAATAAATATAATCATCAAAAAATAATAAATTGTTACACAACCGAAAGCCTTTAAATTCAGGGTTTTCGGTTGTTTGCTTTTGCTAATTTTAGTTATGGTTAAAATTTATAAAAAAATGCGAGAAAATTTTGATAAAATTTTAAAAAAATCTTGAAATTTTTTTGCTTAAATGATATTATACTTATTTGTATAACCATTTTTAAAATGGAGAAATATTATAATCTGAAAACAGACAAAAAACACTATTATAGTTATATATATTATTGGTTGTTTGTGTTCAGTTTTAGGAGGAAACATTTTATGAAGAAAAGAGGACTCTCGCTTGTACTTGCGCTCCTTATGGTTGTGTCGGTGTTCTCACCAGCATTTTCATCTGGAATTATTGCAAATGCGTTGGGTACAAATTCGTACAAAGTCGAACTTGCCTTTAACAATCTCTTTCTATTTGATGATTGGGCAAATAACGATTTGTCGACAACTGTTATGTTGAAGGGTAATGGTACTTTGGAAGCTGACTTTGAGAACGGCAGTTTCACACTTACCAAAACCAATGCGGATGCGCCTGAAATTTTCACTGCATATTGTAGCGATACAAAGGTTGCAGACAATAACATCAACTATTACACAATTGATGTTGAACCGTACACTACATACAATTTTTCTTATGTTCTCGAAAATACTACCTATACAGGATTTGTTCCATATGTATTTTATTATGATGCAAATAATTTAGCTATTCCTGTAACCGAAGGTAGTGAAGACCCATTAATGTCTTCTGAAGCAGCCAAAAATCTTAACGGAGCTAACAGTTGGAAATTTACAACTCCGGCTAATACTGATCATATTCAGATTAGATTTACCGTTAATGGCGGTGAAGTTTCGGGTACTGTTAAGGATATTGTAATCTGTAAAGAGGCTTTGCTTACCGGTGAGAATATCTTTAGCTTTAATGAATGGGCAAGTAACTCGAATTCAAACGTACTTGCATCAGACTATGCTCTTGCAAATGGTACTCATAGTATAGATTCGTCAAACGGTAGAATTACATTTACCGCTACCGGTGGTATATTTACAAACTTTATTTTAGGTAACTGTAACGATTATTACACGATTGATGTTGCTCCTAATACTACATACGCCGTTTCGTATAATCTTTTCAATTCTACTCTTGTAGGTGCAGGTGTTGCTGTTGCATGGCATAAAGCAGACGGAACACTTATTGAATATGCTAATCTCTATGCTACAAACCTTAATGGTTTCAATAACCATTATATTGTTACACCGTACGAGGCTGCATATATGCAGATTGCGTTTGGTGCTTTTCATAGTGGAGCAGAGGGTACAGGCTCAATCGGAAATATTAAAATTTATGATGCCGGTAGTGTTTTCAGCCTCAGAGATTGGAAAGCGAACGGAAACACAAACCAAATGGAAACTGGTATTGCCGGATTAAATGTAGATGGTGCAAGTAATACAGTTACCTTTACAACCAACGCATCCGGTACTGCTCATTTCACAAAGTATAGTGCTGCCGTGGCAAATAATGCTGGCTTTTATGTAGCAAATGTTGAGCCAAACACTACATACACCTTTAACTACAACGTATCAATTGCAGGTGCACCAAGCGGAGCATTCTTTGAGCCTTGGTTTATTGAGTATGATGCTGCAGGTAACAATGCTCTTCCATCATACTACTATAGTAAGTCCGGCTCTGTTTTCGGTGAAAATCAATATACACTCACTACCGGTCCTAACAGCACAAGCATTCTGATTGTTTTCTCGTTCCATTACACATGGGGCGGCACAGGAGATGCAACTTGGACTATCAGCAACCTTGCACTTTGCCCTGCTAAAACTTTTGAAGAAATCACCGGCACTCCTCACCGTGAACTCTATACATATACATATAACGGCGATAATGATACTTATGGTAACCTTCCCGAAGCTAACGCTCCTGAGGGCTATGTTTTCGGTGGTTGGTTCACAGGTGAAAATGGTACAGGTGAGCGTATTACTCCTGAAACATATGTTAAAATGGAAAGCTGTAGCGTTTTTGCTAATTACGAACCAAAAGTAGATACTCTTGAACTTGTTACAGCGCCCAACAAAACAACTTATACCGTGGGTGAAAAGCTGAACACAGCAGGTCTTTCTCTTAAAGCAACAATTAACGACCAGGTAGATACTGACGGTGACGGAACATTAGAAACCGTTACAAGAACGTTCAATATCAATTCTAATGTTTATTGCACACCTGAGTATTTGAAAACTGCGGGTACACAGACCATCATCGCTCACTACGGAGGAAAAACAGTTGAATTCCCTGTTACTGTTTTAACAAACGATACAAGTGATATCGTTGTTAACGGTGTAGTAATGAGTGATGTTCCTGAAACAAACCATAAATATACTTTGAATGCTTCTGCAGATGCATTCAACCGCTATAAGATAACATATTACACAGATTCTTACGTTAAGGGTATTATTACGTTTGATGATGGTGCAGCAACAGAGGAATTCTTCCTTGAACCCGGTGATAACGAAACCTTCGTTTCTTTTGTTGATAATTTCCTTGATGATAATACTTACAGCAAGATTAATACAATTGAATTTACTTGCCTTAATAACGAGCTCGGCGATTTCCAGCTTAAAGCAGTATCAACAGAGCTTAAAGCCGGAATACCTGAAATTGAATATTTCAATAATGCCAAATATGAATTGGGTGTTGATATCCGTTACGGTGGCGTTGTTTCCGAGCTTTATGATAAGAGCGATAAAAAGGTTACAGCCCGTGTATACAATACTACTCACGAAAGTGGTGTTACAGACGGTAACGGAAACAAAATAATAGAAGACCAAACAATGACTTTGGTTGACTATGAAGCACAGTTGAACGAGCGTGAAGATAATTATACTGTTGGCGGAACAAATCACGGTGCGCTTACTCCTAACGGCGAAACAAGTAATAGAGTTAACCTTATCAACACTCTTGACCGAGGTCGTTATCTTCAGCAGTCATATTACGGTACGGATAAGGAACCCTATGTTCAAGGTAGTTTTAACGGTGCTCCATGGAAATACAACCCTGTTCAAGGTGGTAACGTTGCCGAAGAGCCCAGTAAGGTTATTGACTATGAAGTAACCGATACATACATTTATGTTAAAGCCCGTCCTATGGAATGGGAAAAATGGTCAGATGACCATGTTGATGTATGTGATCATTGGGTTTCAACTGTAAACGGTACAGAATTGGCACATACCGAAAAGCTTTATGGTAATGATGTTGTTTCTGATACTTACGTTGAAGCATGGTATTATTTTGATGACGGAATGATTAAGGTAAGTAACCGTAAGGTTGATTATTCTGGTCTTCCCGAAAAATATACCCAGCAGGAGATGCCCGCACTTTACCTTATAGAGCCTCTTAACCACTTCGTTTATAACGATGTCGCATCGGCAGATGCTTGGACCGGTGATTTTGACGCTCTTGGTGAATTCAACAACGGTTCTCTCAAAAATATCGAAGAGCCTGAATTCTGGGGTATAGTTGATACTTATAATGAGTATCATTACGTAGTTAGAGATTCTGAAGGTAATATAGTAAGTGTAGAAAACGATAAAAACGAAGACAATTATTATGACCTTTTCGCTACCTGTAACGAAAACTGGGCAGCATTTACAGCCAGTGAGGATCCGGATAGCTTTGGCGTCGGTATTTATACTCCCGGTGTTAACCAGATGTATTACGGTGTAATGCCTCAGATTTACATGTCGGCATATGATAAATACGGTAACGTATTAGGTAACTCAAATAATCTGAACTACAGACATGCTGTAGATAGTGAACCTACAGATGAAGTACCTACGTCGTATATTGCACCCCTTAGGCAAGAAGTATTCAGAAGCTATGAGGCAACTGAATATACATATTATCTTAAAACAGGTACAGCAGAAGAAATCTACGATGGCTTCAGCACAATCAATGATAAAGAAACTCAGGAAGAGCTCGCAAAAACAAAGATTGCAGTTCCCGAAACTGTTTATATTAACCCTTCAGATTACACAAGCGGTCAGTATTATGTAAACAATATTTTAAATGAAGACAAATACTATAACGTTGAAACCGTAGCAGAAGCAGCACAAACGAATATGTATTTCGGTATTCATGTTAAAGATGCGGTTTCATTCTCTGCTACTGTTACAAATGCTACAGACCCATCTAACGAGATTACATTGGGTAATGGAAACGGCACAGGTAACAGAGAGGGCGAAACAATCAACTTCGATACCGGTTTGATTGATTCATATATATCAAGTAAAGCAAATGATGGTGGCTTCAGCTTACGTTTGGCTAATGCACTTAACCCCGGTGAAAAGGTTACTGCTAAATGGGTTATAACTGTTACGATGAGTAGTGGAGCAACGGAAACCCACACGGTTTATACTGTTTTATATGCACCCGGACGTACCGTCGGTGCAGTTGCGGAAGCTCGTCAGGTTAGTAACTCTCAGAATGAAATTTCTTCATGGATTACAGGTGCGAACGGAGTTGACCACAGCCAGAGAGCCCCGTTAGGCTCGCTTAAGGGCGACTATAAGGGAGCGGGTTATTTTACTGAAGATCCGTTATATGCGAATGCTCCCACCGGTGGTTCAGGTGGCACTGCTACCGACTATATTGAGGAATTTATTACCGGTGCAGATGTTGATAATTACGTTTATAATGAAAACACCTATGTTATGCAGACTGCGACCAACGATCACGACGGTTCCAGAGCCCATAGCTATCTCGGTTTGTTGGCTGTTGATAAATCCCGATATACAAACACCAATCAAATCCCTAACTTGAAAATAGGTTTTGATGTTTTGAGAGTCAGTGATTGGACAAAGGACTCATTAGATGTTTATAAGGCATATTATACTTTAGGTACATCCGAATCCTTCACCTCTACAGACCTTAATGCTACTCCCAGCGGTTGGACGGAGCTTATTAATGAAAAAGAATACGCAAATTCTCATACACTTCCCGATAGAGTAACTGTTGTTCCTGAATATAATGTTTCCGATATTGACGGCAAGTATATTCACGCATTGAATCAGGGTAGAGCTCTTCAAACTTTAGTTGCAGCAAGATACTCAAATGCTGGTACATCAGTTCTTTGCTCTGTAACAGATAAGAGTGCTCTTCGTGATGCTGTTCTTGAAGGCTATAATAAGACTGATGCTGATGAAGAGTATCTTGAAAAGCTTGAAAACGCTGCAACTATTCTCGGCGATCCTTCTGCAAGTCAGGAGGAAATCGACGATGCAAGAAAAGAACTTAATGAAACTGCAACTGTTGAGAATTACTCATTGAAATATGATAATATCTTCAGTGCTTATGAATTCTCACAGCATACGCCTAATATGACGGTTGTTGCTGACAGAGGTACAGTTGCATACAATAACGGTACTATTACCGTTACAAACGCTGAGCTTACTGATGCGAACGAAACTTACACTAACTACGGTCCGACGGATAACTATTATCTCGTTGAATTGAAGCCCAACACAGAATATGTGTTTGAGTATGACGTTGCAACTAATGGAAAATCACAGGCATTTATGTTCTTCTATAACGCAGCAAACGGTGCAGGAGATGCCCCCATTAATATGTCTGTTCAGACAGATGGTGGTACTCCGGTATCAAAGACAGAGTCTAATGCTTGGTTCGGTATTACAGATAAAGCATCAGGTAAGTATACAATAAGATTTACCACTGGTGCTAATACAGTTGAAGCAGGCTTCCGTTTTGGTAACAGCGGTAGCGTAGCAACTACTTCGACCTTTAGTAACATCAAGCTTATTGAGTCAAGTAAATATTATGCTGACGTTACATACCCTGTAACCGAAACTGTTCATAAAGAAAATACCACATATGGTACTCTTTCTGACCTTACAAGAACAGGATACACCTTTAACGGCTGGAAGGATATAAGCGGTAACACAGTTACAGGTGAAAAACTTGCAACAGATCATTTGAGCATATATTCTCAATGGACTGAAAATTCTTATACCATTAATTATGATAAAAATGGAGACGGCGAAGGTTCTGCGGATGCTGCACTTGTTAAATATACTGAAAGCCTTACTCTTCCCACTGCCGATAACTTTGCATGGGATAACCACAGGTTACTTGGTTGGGCTTATACATCTGATGCAAAAGAACCTGTGTTTACACCAGGTCAGACTATAAATGTTTCTGATATCTCTGCAGAGTATATGACGTCTACAGAGGTAACTCTCTATGCAGTATGGGAAAACTGCTATTCAGTATATTACTCCGGAAACGGTTCTACATCAGGTGAGGTGCCACATACCAACAAACCTCTTTCGGAGGCTCATACCATTCCCGACGGTTCAACTATATCAAAGACAGGTTATTCATTCTTAGGTTGGGCACTTGAATCGGATGCTACAACACCTGACTACTATGCAGGTGAAAGCTTGAACGTTGGTGACCTCGATCCTAAATACGTAAACGAAACCAAGCAAGAGGTTATTCTTCACGCTGTTTGGTCCGAGCATAAATACAGCATCGCCTTTGATGCAAACGGCGGTTCAGGTGAAATGGCAGATATAGCAAATATCGGCTATGATGACGGTACAACTCTTACCGCTAACAGCTTTACAAAAGAAGGCTACACCTTTAACGGTTGGAATACAGCCGCTAACGGCTCAGGCACAAGCTATGCTGATAAAGCAGAAGTATCAAAGCTTACAGCAGATAATAACGGTAAAGTAACTCTTTACGCTCAGTGGAAGGCAAACAGCTATACTGTAAGATTTAATGCTAATACAGGCTCAGGTAGCATGAGCGATATGACTCTTGCCTACGATGAAGCAAAGAATCTTACTGCAAACGCATTTACTAAGACCGGTTATGCTTTCATGGGCTGGAGTACAACTCCTGACGGTGAGGTTGTTTACCAAAATAGCCAGAGCGTTAAGAATCTTACAGCTACTAACGGTGCAGTAATTAACCTTTACGCTGTATGGGCTCAGCCTACCGTAAACGTTACGTTCGATAACCTTGTAGATATCAGCGCATGGCCCAAGACCTCCGGTAACGGTGATGTAATAAATGTAACAGACACAGGCTTTACTGTTATAGCTAATGGTACAGGTGAAGCAACTTGCCCATCAGCATACTTCCCCATTACAGCAGGTGAAAAATACGTAGTTGAAGCTGATATCAAGGGTACAAATTGGGATATTTACGTATTCTTCTGTGACGATGAAGGTAACTGGGTTGAGTTTGATGACGGTACTAACAGATTCTCTTCTGACGGCAAAAACGTTGCTGAGTTCAACGGAATTCACGTAAAATCTATTGAATTTACTGCTCCTGCAGGTGCAACTAAGGTTCAGCTTCGTGTTGACTCAAACAACGGTGGCGGTAACGCAGTAAGATTTGAAAATATCCGTGCTTATAACGTAAAAGATGCAACATATCTTGAAACTGTTAATAAATACGTGAAGTACAATAATGCTTACGGCAAGCTTCCCGTTCCCGTAAAAGAGGGTCAGCAGTTCCTTGGTTGGAAAGACGTTGCTACCGGAAATATGGTTACTGCTGATTCGATAATGAACAGCACAAGCACCGTATACCTCAAATCAACATGGACAGTTAACTCAAACACAGCTAACGACGATACAGTTATTATTGAATACGGTCTTCCCGTTGTAATTGACCTTCTTTCAAACGATAAAGGCGGTACAGTAACAGGTATCGGTAAAAACGGTGTAAGTGCTTCAGACCTTGGTAAAGTAAGCCATCCTTCAAGTATACTTACTGATAAAG
>JAZUQS010000066.1:0-7172 GCA_045605825.1 Acutalibacteraceae bacterium | reverse complement strand
AAACATATAAAATGTTAAAATAAGATTACAATTTTATAAAAAACTTGTATATCGGTTTTTATTGTGATATTATACCAATACTAAAACTAAAGGAATTGTTACGATGAAAAAATCCAAGCAAACTATATTTTCAATTGTGTTTTTGCTGATTGTGCATACTATTTTATGCGATATATATAATTACACTTATTTTTCTAATGAATTCGATTTTGCAGGAAGGTTTACCGGTGTCGTTTATTGGGCAATTTTAATCGGTACGTTTCTTGCAGGGCCGTTTATTTATTATATTGCCGGCCGACTTCGTAAGGATAAAGGTGATAAAAAGCTTACAGTAAAGCTTGTATTTATAATAAATATTTTAGTTACGGTGTTTGGCGTGGCATCGTTTTTTAACGAGCAATGGCTTGATATTTACAGAATAATAAATGCACTGTCATATCTTTATTACTCATTGTTTTCGGATGCAGTTATGTACGTAGCGGTGCCTGCAATGATTGTTTCAAGTATTTTCCCTGCATTCTTCTTTAAAATCGGTTATCTTAACAAGCCTCGAACAAACAACGAAATAACTATGGACGAGGTTGAAAAAAAAGGTAAAGAAGAAAAAACGTTATAAACATTTCAAAAAAACGACAGTAACTAAAAATTTTAGTTACTGTCGTTTTTGCTGATATCATATTGTTCCGTCGAAAAAGGCTTCTTTAAACCATACGTCTTTTACTTCGAATTCCTTGCCGTTAAGGTAATTAAGTATACCTGCATCGGTTTTAAAGTCAAAGGCTAATTTATATGAATAAAGGAATTGCTTTTTGTATCCGCCGAATTGCTTGTTTTGAGCATTTGTGCCGTATTTTCCGTCACCTAAAAGGGGAGTACCCAAATGGGAAAATGTAGCTCTGATTTGATGAGTTCTTCCCGTAAGTAATTCAACCTCTAAAAGCGAAAGTCCGTTTTTGTAACCAAGCACAGTGTATTTTGTTGAAATATGCTTCGATTTATCGGTAGCCTTATCGCTTATATAAACTTTGTTTTGCTTTTCGTTTTTCTCAAGGTAGCCCTCAACAAGACCGCTGTTGCTTTTGAGCTTACCTATAACTACGCATAAATAGAGTTTGTGAAGCTCTCTGTTTTTTAATTTTTCATTTAAAATACGTAAGCTTTCGGCATTTTTTGCGGCAATAATAATTCCTGAAGTGTTTCTGTCAATTCTGTTTACAAGTGCGGGAGCGAACGAGGCTTCCTCGTCAGGCTTGTAATCGCCCTTTTCGTAAAGATAACGTTTGATTCTTGTAATTGCTGTATCGGTATAATTATCTTCATCGGGGTGAGATAAAATTCCCGTAGGCTTATCAATAAGAATTATGTTTTCATCTTCATATACGATGTTTAAGTTTTTGCCTGCACTTAAAAAATCGTATTTTGGCTTTGCTTTTTCAAAAAACTCGTCGTTGATGTACATTGAAACAACATCGTTTTCATTAAGCTTATATGAAATATCAGAGCGTTTGCCGTTAACCTTAATTCTTTTGCTTCTTATGTACTTGTACATAAGCGATTTGGGGAGTAGGGGAACGGATTTTGTGATATATTTATCTAATCTCTGCCCTGAATCATTTTTATTTATTGTAAATTCTTTCACTTGTTTTTCAACTCCGCAGCAATTTTCTCAAGTTTTTTAAACCTTCTGCTTACTGCCGAACGTGAAAGCTCGGGATTCATAAGCTTGCCTAACTCATCAAGAGAAACGTCGGGATTTTCAAGTCGTAAGGAACATAGCTCGGCAAGATCCTCGGTCATATCGTCAAGTTTTATTTTTTCAAGAATTTCTTCAATAAGAGCAACCTGTTTAAGCCCCGCCTCAATTGAACGGCTCATATTGGCAGATTCAAAATTTGTTCGTCTGTTAATCTGATTTTTAATATCCTTCATAGCACGGGTTTGCATAATTTCCATAAAAGCGTTATTAGCTCCCATAGTACCGATATAATCTTCAACAGATTCTGCATCCTTACTATAAATAACGTAGCTGTTGCCACGAATTATCTTTTTTGCCTTAAGACCTAAATCGTCGATGATTTGCATTAAGTCTGCACAAAGCTTTGCTTTTTGAACGTTAAATTCAATGTGGTATTCTTTGTTGGGGTCGGTAACGCTTCCGCAAACAAGAAAAGCCCCTCTCAACAATGCTCTTGAACAACAGTCATTATTTGTTTGCTCGAGATTTGAAAGGTTAATTCTTAATGAAAGCTCCTTGCCCGTATAACCAAAATATTCTAAAACTTTAATTCGTTCAGCTTTTGTAGGGATAAGTATTTTATAATTTCCTGCGTTTGTACAAGTCATACTTGGTGTTACACCTGTAAGGTCACGTATGCTTGAGCAATAATGCTCGGCTACAGACTGAAACTCTGTCATCAAGGATATTTCGCTCAATGAAAATGAACGACCGAATAAAAGCATACCGAAAGCCTCCGCCTTGTAGCAACAGGCGGAGGAAATGTTTTGCGAAAGTTCTTTTTTTACATCCGATGAGAAAGACATATTTACCTCAATACTATAACTTCCGGTTCTAACGTAACGCCGGTATTTGTTTTAACTGTTTTTTCAATATGAGCCATAAGGTCGAGAATATCCTGAGCGGTTGCACCGCCTTTGTTTATAACAAAGCCTGCGTGCTTTTCGCTGACCTGAGCACCGCCTATTGAAAAGCCTTTCAAGTTGCATTGCTCTATGAGTGCACCTGCAAAATGACCTTCGGGTCTTTTAAAAGTGCTACCTGCACTTGGGTATTCTAACGGTTGTTTGCTTTTTCTTCTTGAAAGAAAATCATCCATTGCAACTTTTATAGCCTCTTTTTCTGCTTTTTTGAGCTTCATTTTTGCAGAAACTATAATGCAACCGTTACTTTTGTAAATAGAATGTCTGTATGAAAGATGTGCTTGACTTGCTTTTATTGTTTCAAGCTTTAAGTCAGGGGTGATGTGGGTTATTTCTGTTATAACGTTTTTAACTTCACCGCCGTAAGCACCGGCATTCATGAATACAGCACCGCCACAGGTACCGGGTATACCGTAGGCGAATTCAAGACCTGAAAGAGAATTCTCTAAAGCGAATTTGCAAAGAGTAACCATTTTTGTTCCTGCGGAGCAAAGGATTGTTTCATCATCAATGAGAGTAATTTCGCTCATAGCATCGCTGATTTTTATAACCGCTTTATTAAGACCGCAATCAAGAGCTAAAAGATTTGTTCCGTTACCCATAACGGTATAGGGGATATTATTAGCTTTAATAAATTTGAGTATTTCTATAAGCTGATTGGTTGAGCAGGGCTCAATTAAAACAGGACAAGCACCGCCTGTTTTAAAAGATGTGTGATTGCAAAGAGGTTCGTTTAACGTTGCTTTACAACCAATTTCCACAGCTTTGTTATACAAGTTTATAAAAATAGTTTCGGGGTTTATATTAATCACCGTCATTCATTATTCATCAAGTAATGCTGCACCGATAATGCCTGCATCGTTACCTAATTCAGCAGGAAGAATAGCAGCCTGTTTGTCAGCATAAACGCTGTAACGCTCAGCTTTAACTATATCACGGATAGGCTTAAGAATCTTTTCACCCTGACCGCTTATACCGCCACCGATACAAACTGCTTCGGGTTGAAGAGCGTTGATAACGTTTGCAAGACCGATAGCAACGTAGTAAAGATATTTGTCAACAACTGCTTTTGCAATAGCATCGCCCATATCGAGAGCATCGAAAATTGATTTACCGTCAACTTTGTTAAGGTCACCCTCGCAGGTTTTCCAAAGAAGACTGTCTCTGTTGCCTTCCATAGCTTCTACTGCTTGAGAAACAAGTGCTGTTGCAGAAGCATATTTTTCCCAACAACCCTTTCTGCCACAGTTGCAGGGGATACCGTCAACGTTAATAACCATATGACCCATTTCACCACCGCAGAAGTTGCTGCCACGATAAATTTTACCGTCAATGATAATACCGCTACCAACACCTGTTCCGAGAGTTATAGCAACAAAGTTTTTTACACCGTTACCGCAGCCTGCAACTGCTTCACCGAGAGCTGCAGCATTAGCGTCGTTTTCAAGGTATACGGGCTTATTTAATCTTTCTTCAAGCATCTGCTTTGCAGGCACATTGTGGAATTTAAGATTGTTTGAGAATTCAATAGCTCCTGTATCTTTGTTAACTGAGCCGGGAGTACCGATACCGACTGAAACAATATCATCATAAGAAATTCCGGCATCTGCAACTGCCATATCAACTGCTTCTTTAATAGAATCAAAAATTTCTTCAGCGGGGCGGGGAGCACGTGTTTTTACTTTACCTCTGCCGATAATTTTATAATTTTCGTCAATGACACCTGTAGCGATATTTGTACCGCCTAAATCAACACCAATTCTGTACATAATAAAAACTCCTTAACGTTTTATTGATAAAATGAGGATACCCTCGTTAATTCCATGCATCTACTTCTTTAGGCTGAACGTCGGGGTCTTCCATTCCCAACTGTTGCATAAGCTCTCTTGCTGCGTTGTAGCCCATTTTTTTCTGACGGTTGTTCATAGCGGCAATTTCAATTATAATCGCTAAATTTCTACCGGGTTTAACGGGAACTGTCGTAGAGGGAACTTTTATACCTAAAATAGAAATGTATTCATCCTCAAGACCTAAACGGTCATAAGCCTTTTGGCTGTCCCACTGCTCTAACTGAATTACCATATCGATTTTTTCTGTAAGCTTAACCGAGCCGATACCGAAAATGTTCCTTGCGTTTACGATACCGATACCGCGAAGCTCAATGAAGTGGCGGATGTTATCGGGGGAGGAGCCTATAAGAGTTTTAGAAGAGACCTTTTTTATTTCAACGGCATCGTCCGCAATTAAACGGTGCCCTCTCTTGATAAGCTCAACGGCAGTTTCACTTTTACCTGCACCGCTGTCACCTAAAATAAGAATACCTTCACCGTAAACCTCAACCATAACACCGTGACGTGTGATACGTTCTGCAAGCTCTGTTCCGAGATAAGATATAATTGTTGCCATAATCTCTGACGTGGGAACTGGGGAACGTAAAAGAGGTACTTCGTGCTTCTTTGCGTATTCGAGCATAAGGGGAGAAGCATCCAAACCGTGAGTAACAATTGCTGCAGGCGGTTTCAAGCTGAAAAAGAAATCAAGTCTTTCTCTTGCTATTGCTTCGTCAAGCTCTTGAAGATAGCTCGTTTCAGCAAGACCGATGAATTCAATTCTTTCTTTATCAAAATATTTATCGTAACCGCTGGCAAATAAAAGACCGGGACGGTTAACTTCTTGAGAACGAACTACAAGTTCTTTTGCAGGTTTATCGGGAAGATATAAAACTTCAAAGGAATGCGCTTTGATTATTTTATCAAGCTGAACAGAATAATTGCCGTTCAAAAGAATCCCTCCATATATATTATTGTATATCAAATCACATTATAGAACAAAAAATCACATATGCCAATAGTATTTTTAAAAAAAGTTTATTCATCGGTGATTTTTTGAAAATGCAACTTGTTTGCTTCGTTTCCAATATTTATAAAAAACTGTTGACATTTAAAAAGGGGCGTGCTATAATGTCATCACCTCTCAAAGAGGGTTCTTTTTTTGTGCCCTGATTTTAGCACAAAGAAAACCTCTCGGCAAGCGATGGGATACGCCCTTTGCACCGAGGCGAGAGGGAGGCTAATCAAAAGATGGAGGTGCCGTTATGAGAGTTAAAATCACACTTTCCTGCACAGAATGTAAACAGCGTAATTACAACACTATGAAGGAAAAGAAAAACAACCCCGACAGGTTGGAGATGAAAAAGTACTGCAGATTCTGCAAGAAACACACTCTCCACAGAGAAACAAAATAAGGAGGTAGCATTATGGCAGACGAGAAAAAGAATGTTGCTAACGAGGTTGCCTCTGATGCTGCAAAATCCGAAAAAAAGGCAAAAGAAAAGAAGCCTTCTAAGTTCTCACCCAAAAAGATAGGTAAAGCTATCGCAAAGTTCTTTAAAGACCTTAGAGGTGAAACAAAGAAAATCGTATGGCCCGGCCGTAAGATGGTTATCAAGAGCACAGGCGTTGTTCTTGCAGCTATTCTTGTTGTCGGTGCAGGTATCTGGATTCTTGACTTTGCTCTTTCAGGTGCTATCACAGCTTTAGGCAAGGCAGCTGAAAACACAACAGAGGTTACTGAAACTGTTACTGATGATGCTTCTGAAGAAGATGCAGAAGAAGAACACGATCACGACCACGACCACGAAGAAGACGAATCGACAGAAAAATAATCCGATTCATTACTTAATTTCAGTATTTTCGGAGGTGTACTATGGCTGTCGAAGCAAGATGGTTTATTATCCACACTTATTCAGGCTATGAGAATAAGGTTGCGGAGAATATCGAAAAAATCGTTGAAAACCGTAAGATGCAAGACAAGATTTTCGGTGTTTGTATTCCTCTTGAAAAGGTTGTTGAAGTCAGAGATGACAAAACAGTTGAAGTAGAGAGAAAAATTTTCCCCGGCTATGTTGTTGTTAAGCTTGCAGTTGAATACAGCGATAAAGAGGGCGAAGAAAACGTTCTCAAAGTGCCCGATGAAACTTGGCATGCTATTCGTTATACAAGAGGTGTTACAGGCTTCGTAGGCCCTGACGGAAAACCCGTTCCGCTTACAGCAGATGAGGTTAAAAAGTTAGGCCTTGAAAAGACTGACTCCGAAGATGGCGACATCAGCAGAGTTGTTACAGAGGTTTCTTACAGCGAGGGTGACCTTGTTACTATTACAGACGGTATTATGGAAGGTAACTCAGGTGTAGTTGAAGCTATTGATACTGCTAACAACGTTGTTCGCGTTATTGTTTCATTTATGGGTAAAGAAGCTCCTGTTGAGCTCCCGCTCAATCAGGTAAAAAAAGCGATTGATTAATCGCAGTTGATTTGGTAATCAGAGGTATATCCTCTGTTATATGCGATACTTTGTATCGCGTGTGGGAGGAGTAAGGCGAGCTCTTATTCCGCCATACCACGAATTTTGGAGGTGCAAAAAATGGCTCAAAAGGTTGTAGGTTTTATTAAATTGCAAATTCCCGCCGGTAAAGCAACCCCGGCACCCCCTGTTGGCCCTGCTTTAGGTCAGCA
>JAZUQS010000065.1:0-22850 GCA_045605825.1 Acutalibacteraceae bacterium | reverse complement strand
TTATTGAATACGGTCTTCCCGTTGTAATTGACCTTCTTTCAAACGATAAAGGCGGTACAGTAACAGGTATCGGTAAAAACGGTGTAAGTGCTTCAGACCTTGGTAAAGTAAGCCATCCTTCAAGTATACTTACTGATAAAGCAAGCTCACTTACATTAACTAACGGTAGTGCTGAGCTTGATAACAACGGAAAAGTTACTTACACACCTACAAAAACAAACGTTGCAGCTGAAGAAGTATTCTATTATGAGGTAAGTGTTGACGGAGCATTCTACTACGCTAAGGTAACAATTATCCCTGCTACAACAATTTATTTTGAAGACACGTTCTTTACGTTTGAAGATTCTTCAGTAACAAAGAACGGTACAACATACAACTATAACTGGCAGAATCTCGGCACATCTGTTGGCGAGGTATTCCAGAGTGCTGACAGACCCGGTGCATTCAATTTCGCAGATGATGCAAATAACGTTTACGGTTATGATTCATCTTTTGATGATAAAGTAGCATATTCAGGCGGTACAGCTCATTTCGTTGAGGTTGACCAGATTGCAGGTACTGCTGCACCTACGGCTGTATTCACATTTACAGGTACAGGCTTCGATTTGTTCAGCGTAACTGATAACAAGTCAGGTACAGTAACAGTAACAATTTACAGCGGTACTGAAGTTGATGCTTCAAAACGTGTTCAGGGTATAATGGCAAACGCTTACTTCGGTTATAGCTATGACAGTGAAAATGACAGTTATACTCCTTCAGATAACGGTGCTCTTTTCCAGGTACCTCTTATTCGTGCACGTGACCTTGGTTACGGTACTTATACTGTTGTTGTAGCTCCCAGATATAACAAGGTATTTGACGTTGCCGATACGGGTAAAGCAGGCGTTTACGTTGATTCTGTTAGAATCTACGACCCCATGGGTAGCGGTAACGCAACTGCAAACGATGCTTATATGGCAGACGGTGAATTTGCACCTCAGTTCCTTGAAATCCGTGATACACTTGTATTGCCGATAAAAGATAGTAATGGCAAATTTACAGGTGAGTATAATATTACAGAAATTCAAGAATATAATAAATCTGTATTCATTGACGGTGGCAAAACAACGATGGCTGATTTTATTAAATCAGGTCCTAAGAACGAGGTTTACCTTCAGAATGGTAACTCTGTTGCGTTCCATATCGTAACAGACAGAGCTGACTTACCTTCAACAATTCAGCTTGGTATGAGCCTTGCAGGTAAGGACGGTTCAAGTGCTAACGTTAGATTAATGAATACCGCTTACAATAGTTGGGTTGAAAACATAACTCTCAACAGCACTTCTGAACGTTACTACAACATTGAAGCTGTTGTTGACTGGGTAGAGCAGGCTGACGGTACTTACAAAACTGCATCACCTGTTGTAATTACAAATACATCAGGTGCTATCGTTTCACTTACATCGCTCAAATGGGCATTTGACAGTGAAGATACTAATGCAACTGTTCTCAGCCTTATGTCAGATATGGATACGCCCGAATTAGCAAAGGCAGCAATTATGCGTGCGGCTAATCCTCAGGTTACTCCCCATCAGACAATACTTAACAGAGATAATATTACCTATAGCTTCTCAGGCGAACCCTATGCTCCCGGTGATTCCGGAATTCTTACAATTACTACAGAGCAGGGTGTTTCAGGCGTTACAGTTAACGGAACAGACGTTTTCGACTGTGAGCTTAATTCAGACGGCAAATTAGAATGGACTTGTGAATTTACTGCAGAAGCAGCAGACTCAATGACATTTGAAATTATTGCACGTGATGAAAATGGCTTCACAAGCGAGTCTATTTACGCTACAACTGATATTGACAACAATACAGATGATAACGATAATGAAGCTACAGAGCCTGACGGTGATGAATCTGATGATACTACAGACGGTTCAGGTAATAATAACGTTGTTACGGGTCCCGAATCATTCGTAACTACTCTTCTTAACGGTATATTTAATATCATAAGAAAATTATTAGGTGCTATTTTAGGAGGTGCTACAGTATGAAAAATTATATAAAGCCTTCAATTTCATTCCAATTTTTCAATCTGGCAACAGGTGTTTCTGACGGATGCAATATGTCAGCTAACAGTGCTCCGTATCAGTGTCCTGTTGAAATCCCAAACTGGCCCGGTGAAACCGTTTTTACAGCTTCTGCGTGTACTTGGGCAACCAACAACCCGGAAGAGTTTGACATTTGCTATCAAGGTCCCACAGGTATAGTAAGTGTTTTAGGTTCTTGATTAACCAAAGCCGAGCTCACTTTTAAAGTGGCTCGGCTTGTTGTTGTATTGGAGAAATTATGAAAAGTTTTAAAAAACTAATCGCGGGATTTTTGTGCTTTAGCATAATTTTACTTTGCGGTTGTACAACTGATAAAAAGGGTACGAAAAAAATTCACGGCTACGAATTTCCTGCAGCCGTTTACGACGGCATTTCTATTGAAGATTGCTACCTTTATTCAGGTCAATTTGTTGAGGACGGAACGTTTGAAAGCTGTGAAAACGTTGTGGCTCTTAAGGTGAAAAATACGTCATTAGTTGATATACAATTAATACGTCTAAAGGTTACAACCGATGCTAAAGAAATGATGTTTGAAATCTCAACTCTTCTTGCAGGTGAAACAGTTATAGTGCTTGAAAAATCAAGGCAGACAATAGAAGAAAAAGAAAAAATTGTCGGCATTGATTACGAAAACAGAATCTTTTTTGATAAGGATATATCTCTTAAAGAAGACGTTTTTATGTTGCAAGCAAATCAAAAAACTATAAATATTAAAAATATTTCGCAAACTGAAATCGAGTCAGATATTTACGTTTATTATAAGAAAAAGGATGCTGACGGAAACTATTTCGGCGGTATAACCTTCCGCACAAAAGCAGACGGTTTGAAGCCTGATGAGATAAAACAGCTTCCTGCAACGAATTTTGACCCTGATAACAGTGAGGTGCTTTTTGTAGATTATGCAAACTAAAAAGTACGTTTTTTGTGATTGTGCTATTGAAATAAAGCATAATAATCCTATTTTAAAAAAGAACAATTACGGCCTTTTTCTTAAAGATTTTGAAACTCCCGATTTTTCGGTTGAGGTTATTGATAACGAAAAGCTCCCTGAAAAAAAAGGAAAACGACTTTTTAAGGGTGAGCTAAACGAAGTTTATCTTGACGGTGAAACGATGAAAACTTATTCTGCTTTTCCTATAGGCGAAGAGCAGATTGCAAAGGATTTTGCCTGTAAAGTCAATAATGAAAAATTATATATTTCTTTCTATAAAGAAACTAATGAGTTTTTAGTTTTTGAAGGTTTACGACTTCCGGATTTTCTTCTTTCAAAGGGTATCGGTATTCTGCACTGCTCTTTTATTGAGGTGGAAGGGCAGGCTATCCTGTTCGCAGGGGATAAGCAGGTAGGAAAATCAACTCAGGCTTCTCTTTGGGAAAAATATGCAGATGCTACCGTTATAAACGGTGACAGAGCAGGTCTTTTTTTAGAAAACGGTAAAATAATGGCAGGCGGTGTGCCTTATAGTGGCACGTCGGGTATATGCAAAAACAAACAAATGCCTTTAAAAGCTATCGTGTGTCTTTCAATAGGCACAGAAAATAAATTCGAAAAGCTTTCACCTTTAGAAAGCTTTACATTCCTTTTAGGTAAATTTGCTTATAATACTTGGAATCCGTTAGAAGTTAATGCTATAACTGACCTTCTTACTGCTATTGTGGAAAACGTGCCTGTTTACAGTTATAGCTGTCTTAAGGATGAATCTGCGGTTAGATATCTTTCAGAAAGGATTTAAGCTTATGGATGTTGAAAAGCTTATAAATAGGGCAGTTGTGAACACAGAACCTATGTTTTCAGCCTACCTTCATTCAAGAGGAAATGCTGCAGGCGTGCCCATTTCAGCAACCTTTGAATTAACTGCACGTTGCAATTTTAATTGCAAAATGTGCTACGTTCATTTGCAGGATTCAGCACTCTGTAAGTCGCAGGAAAAAAACGCTGAATGGTGGATAGATTTAGGTAAAAAAGCGATAGAACAAGGCGTTGTATTTCTACTCCTTACGGGTGGTGAGCCTCTTCTTCGTGAGGATTTTTCTGAAATTTATACTGAACTTTCAAAGCTCGGGTTTATTATATCCATCAACACGAACGGCTATCTTATAACAGATAAAATTGTTGAGCTTTTTAAGAAAAATCCACCTACGAGATTGAATATTTCACTTTACGGCGCAAGTGATAAAACATACGAAAACGTTACGGGAGTGCCTGCATTTTCAAGGGTTGTTGAGAATGTAAAAAGGCTTAAAGGTATGGGTATAGATATCCGTTTTAACGGTAGCTTTACAAGCCTTAATGCAAAGGATTCTGAAGCTATTTTAAATATAAGCCGAGAACTTAATACGCATATTAAGGGCACACAGTATATGTTTCCTCAGGTACTTGTTGGCGGAAAACCCGGTGAAAATCCTTGCCGTCTTTCTCCTGAAGAGGCTGCTCGAAAACGTGTTGAGTGGCTCAAACTAATTTACACTCCGGAAGAATTTAAAAAACGTCTTAAAGCTATGATTGACGGTGTCGATGCTTTCCAGCTTTCTTGTGATGAGGAATGTGGCGAAGGAAAGGTAAGATGCCGTGCAGGTAAAAGCAGTGCGTGGATAAATTACCGCGGTGAAATGTGCTTTTGCGGTGTTGCAGGTCATCCGTTCAGCATTGATGAATATGGCTTTGACGGTGCATGGGAAAAAGTAAAGGAATTTTCAGCATCAATAAGAACACCGGCTAAATGCGAAAATTGTAAATACAGAAATATCTGTTGCGTTTGCGCTGCAGCTTGTTATACTGAAACAGGTGATTTTTCAAATGTTCCCGAATACGTTTGCAGTATGACAGAAAACATTGCACAGCTTATGAAAAAAGAAGTGGAAAGGCTTGGAATTGAAGATGGAAATTAAAAAACAAGTCATTTTAAGAAGTGTTGCAGGGGAGCATATGCTCATTCCCGTAGGTGAAACTGTTTTTGAGTATAACGGTATTTTTATGATGACTGAAAGTGGAAAATTGCTTTGGGAAAACATCGTGAAAGGTGCCGAAGAAGATGACTTAAAAGAGCTGCTTATGAAAGAGTATGAAATAGATTCCGCAACTGCTTCAAACGACGTAAAGGAATTTCTGGAAATGCTTAAAGCATTTGGTATAATTTAATAAAGCAAAATCCGTGAAAACCGTTGATTTTTCAATAGTTTTCGCGGATTTTTACTTTTTAAATTTTGTAGCGAAAAAATAAGCTGATTTCGGGTCGTAAATAGCAGAAATTTGTTGACAATTTATTGCTATATATAGTATTATATAATTTGGTATAATAGTAGTATTGTGGGTTAGTAGGAGGTAAGCTATGGTTGATATTCACTGTCATATTCTTCACGGTATTGATGACGGTGCTGAAAATTTTGACATTTCTTTTGAAATGGCAAAGCTTGCCGTTGAGAGTGGCACAACCGAAATAATCGCAACACCTCATGCCAATATCCCGGATACCGACTGCACAAATATAGCAGCAATTATTTTAGAAAAGGTTAAGACGTTTAATGAAGCTCTTGACCGAGAGAGTGTGCCGCTTAAGGTTTATACCGGTTGCGAGATTTTTGCTGCAGGTGACTTCGTGAAGCTTTTAAAGAACGGTAAGCTTCTCACGCTTAATAATTCAAATTACGTTTTGGTAGAATTTGATTTTTTTGAGCATTATGCATCTGTTTTTATGAAGCTGGAAGAGCTTTTGAGTGAAGGCCTTATTCCTGTGGTGGCTCATCCCGAAAGATATGCTTTCGTTGAAGAAAACGGAGAATGTATAAACGCAATCAAAAATATGGGGTGTCTTATTCAATGCAATAAAGGGAGCATCACAGGAAGGTTTGGGCGTGCAGCTAAATTTATTTCTCATGAAATGCTTGTAAAAGAGCAGATCGATTTTGTTGCAAGCGACGCCCATAGCTCACGTATGAGAACCCCAATACTTACCGATGCTTATCAAATTGTGAATGAGCTTTACAGCAAAGCTTATGCCGATTTATTATTTGAAATTAATCCGAGTAAGCTTTTGGATAGCAAAAAAATATAATCCGAGGAGTTTTTAATGAAAGTTTTAAGAATAAGCGTTGTAATTCTTTTCGTTATTATTTCCGTAATTTTCGGTTGGATGTATATTGACGAAAAAATCAATGCAGATAAAACAATTCCGGTTATCGAAATTGAAAGCGAAATGCTTGAAGTTAGCCTTAACGCAGATAACGAAGAGTTATTAAAGGGTGTTACGGCTTACGATGAAAAAGATAAAGATATTACCCATAAGATAATCGTTGAGTCTGTTTCAAACTTTATTGATGATGGCGTTTGTAAGGTTACTTATGCTGTTTGTGATAACGATAATCATGTTGCTAAAAAAACGAGAAAGATAAAATATAAAGATTACGTTTCACCTCGTTTTTCAGTTTCGGAATCAACCTGTTATTCTATATACGAGAGAATAGACCTTGTGTCTATTATCAGTGCCGAGGATTGCATAGACGGTGATATTTCAAAGCAAATTATCCTCACAGCAGAAAATTATACAAAATCGGTTGCCGGTGTGTTTTCCGTAAATGCAACCGTTACGAATAAAAAAGGTGACGTTTCAACAATCGTTTTACCTTTGATTATTGAAGACCGAAGCTTATCTGCTCCCGTAATTGAGCTTAAGGATTATCTCATTTACGTTGAGTTAGGTAAAAAAATTGATTTTGAAGATTTTATTGTAAAGGCAACCGATGTTAATGAAAATGATTTAACAGATGAGGTCAGGGTTGAGTCAAATATCAATTTTGATAAAGAAGGCACGTATACCGTTCATTATTATGTAACAGACGAGGAAGGTCTTAAAGGGCATTCAATAATGTCTGTAGTTGTTGGGAACTGAATTTTATGAATAAAAACGTAATTACAATTGAATGGCATAGCTTGGTTAAAGATATCGTAAAAAACCTTTGGATTGTTGTTTTGGCAGCAATTATGGGGTATATGGGTATTTTTATTGCATCAAAAAGCGTTTACAAGCCTGAGTATACCTCAAGTGCGATGCTTGTTGTCAACTCGGGATCAGGTGCTAACAACACCTATTCGTCTTACACTGTTTCAAGTGAAATGGCGAACGTTCTCACAAACGTATTCGTTCAACCTGCAATGAAAGCAAAAGCTGCTGAGTTTGCCGGTAAAGATGGTTTCAGAGGTTCTGTTTCTGCAGCTGTTTTGTCATCTACTAATTTTATTGAAGTGAGTGTTACTTCAGATGACCCTCAAAACTCATACGAATTGCTTTCAGCAATTTTGGAGGTTTACCCTGAAATATCTGAAAACGTTTTTGAAAATGCAAAGATTAGCGTGTTAAGACTTCCGTCTATGGCAACTAAACCTTCAAACTCAATGTCATACTCAAATAGAGATCTTATCATTGGCGGTTGTGTGACTGTTGCACTGTTTGCTATTATTGCACTTTCAATAATTCGTGATACCGTAAAGAATGAAGATTCTTTTGAGAATAAAATTGATGCGAAGCTTTTAGGATGTATTGTTCATGAGAAAAAGAATTTATCACTTAAAGATCGCTTGAAAAAGAAAAAAAGAGCTTTACTTATTGATAGTAATGCGTTTGTAACTTTAAGCTTTGTTGAAAGTTTCAGTAAGATTGCGGCAAAAATCGAGTATACACGAAATGAAAAGGGTAGCAAGGTTTATGCGATTTCAAGTGTAACAGAAAACGAGGGTAAATCCACGTGTGCTGCAAATATCGCTTTATCCCTTGCTAATCGCGGTCACAAGGTCATTCTTGTAGATTTAGACTGTAAAAAGCCGGCACTTTATAAAATATTTAATCAGAAATACAGTGAAAATCGTGAGCTTGCAAATCTCTTTAACGGAAAGATACAGAAGGAAGATTTTAAATTCAAAAAATTAAACAAAAAATCTCTTTTGCTGGCATTAAATACAAAACCCTATTCTGAATACAATGATTGGTTTTCATCTCATATAGCGGTAAACTTTATAGAAGGCTTAAAGGAATTCGCTGACTTTATAATCATAGATACCGCACCTTTTTCAGCAGATTCTTCAGTAACAAGTGTTATGGGTTTTTCTGATGAAACAATGCTTGTTATCAGAACAGATTGTGTTGTAGCACCTGCTATAAACGATGCTGTTTCTTTAGTGGAAAAGGTAAGCAAAAGCTTTATGGGTTGTATTCTTAATGACGTTTATCCGAAGGTTGCACCTTTTTCCTTCTCAGGTAACGACCAAAGTATCCAGTACGGTCATTATGGTAAATATAAAAACTACGGTAAATATGGCGGATATGGAAAATACGGCAAATACGGCAAATACGGTGGCTACGGAAAATATTAAACGTTATCATTATAAAATACATTTTATGAAAGAAAGAGTTTTCAATGAATAAATCTGACCAAAAAGATTTTCGTAACACAAAAGAAACTTACGTAAAGATATATCTCAGTGACATTGTAAAGGGAATTAAAAAATTCTGGTGGTTATGTGTTGTTGTTGCGGTAGTTACTGCAAGTGCAAAGGTTGCTATGACGGTCTACAAGCATACGCCTGTTTATAAGGCTTCTGCAACTGTAACGGTAAGCACTCAGAATGCATCGTCTGATTTAGGCGGAATTTCTGTGTATTCGTTTTACTACGATACCTCTACTGCCTCACAATTATCTTCGACCTTCCCTTACATTCTTGCGAGTAATCTTTTACAGGATGCGGTGTGCGAAGATTTAGATATTGATTATATGCCGGTAAGCCTTAGCGCTACTGTAGTTGAAAGTTCAAATATGTTTACAATTACTGCAACGGGAAGCGACCCTCAGCTTACGTATGACGTGTTGTTGTCGAGCGTAGAGAATTATCCGTCGGTTGCTAAATACGTTGTTGGTAATATCAGATTTGAAATAATAACACCTCCGGTAGTTCCTACTGCTCCATCAAACCCGATAGACTATGCTACTGAAATAATGGTTGGTGTTGTTTTAGGTTTTGCTGTAGGTTTTATTATCATTTTTATTTACGTTATTCAGCGTAAGACAATAAAAACAAAGAAAGATATAAGACAAGAGCTTAATCTCGAAACAATAGCGGTAATTCCGAAAATCACTCAAAAAAAGCGAACTACAGCTACGGATCAAAAATTGACAATTGCATCTCAAAATGTCAGCTCTACTTTCTCAGAGTCGTTCAGAGTTATGCGTAACGTGTTTTTAGCATCGCTTGAGGATGATGAAAAAATTGTTATGGCAACAAGCTCTGTTCCCGGTGAAGGTAAAACAACTATCATTACAAATCTTGCATTATCACTTTCCGAGAACGGTAAAAAGGTATTGCTTGTAGATGCAGACGTAAGAAATCCAAGCGTTCTTGAGCTATTAGATATAAACGAAGAAAACATAGATTTTGAGGTTGAACCGGAATTATATAAAAAGGCGTTTGTCGATAAATATAATATTCATTTTATGGTTCCACTTTCTACAAAGGATGAAAAATTCTTCTCAAGAAAACTAAAACAGATTTTTGAAACTATGAAAGATGAGTATGATTATATTCTTGTAGATACACCGCCGACAGGGCTTATTTCAGATGCAATGTATATTTCACAGGCTTGTGATGCTGTTGTGTACGTTGTTTCTCAAGACGTTGTTAAGGTATCGAGAATCAGAAGTAACATAGATAACCTTATGTCAACCGACGTAAGAATTCTTGGTTGTGTGCTTAATGGTGCTACGAACGGTTTTAGTAGCTACGGATACGGGTATGGTGGATACGGTTACGGTGGCTACGGTTACGGTGGATATGGCTACGGCTACGGTAAGAAAAAACGTAAAAATCGCTAAAACTTAAAGATATTAGGGTAAGGGGTGAGCAAATGGATAGGTCGAAAAGTTTTAGAGAACTTTTAAAGAATATGTTTTTTGAGTGGAAATGGCTTTTCGGCTTTATTGTTCGCTATAAATGGACCCTTGTGCTATACATTGTTTTAGGGATTGTTGGTACGGCAATGTCTTTGGGAACTACCGTTTCAACAAAATATCTTATTGACTCAGTTATCAGTCGTGATAAAGCTGTCTTATTTGGTGCAATAGCTTTCCTGATCGGCTTTTCAGTTTTTCAAATACTTTTTCAGGCATTGTCGTCGTGGGTAACTGCAGTAGTTAGCAGTAAGGCGAATAACGAAATCAGAAGTGAGATATATTCCCACGTCTTAAAATCATCTGTTGTTGATATAAGTAAATTCCATTCAGGCGATTTGCTTAACAGACTTGAAAGCGACGTGTCAACTATTTCGTCTGCGGTTATAAATTTTATCCCAAGCGTTTTCACAAGAGGTTTACAATTTTTCGGTTCTTTGCTTCTCGTTTTATATTATGACAAAACAATGGCTTTTTTGGCTCTTATGAGTGCGCCGGTGATGTTCTTCTCTTCTCGTATTCTTGTTAAGACTATTAGAAAATACAGTAAGGCTACTCGTGAATTAAACGGAAAAATTCTTGCTTACTCCGAAGAGTCGGTTCAAAATATTCAGCTTATAAAAGCATTTGATATTACGCGAGATTATATTGATAAATTTAAGCAGGTTCTTGAAAAATACCGACAGGTAAAGCTTTCATCGGATAAATTCAGTATTGTTATGACCATGCTTCTGTCGGTTGTTGGGCTTGTTGTTTCTTACGCTTGTTATGGCTGGGGTGTTTATAGGCTTTGGCAAGGTCTTATTACTTACGGCACCATGACTTTATTCTTGCAGATATCAGGCTCTCTTACGTCGTCATTTGGCTCTCTTGCAGCTCTTGCACCCAGCAGTATCTCAATAGCAACTGCAGCAGGTAGAGTTATGGAAATTACCGGATTTGATGAAGAATGTGACGTGGATAAAGATAAGGCTGTAAGAATTCTTGATAAATGTAAAAAAGATTCCTTTGAATTGGTGTTAGAAAACGTTTCTTTTTCATACGAGGGAAAAGAAAAGCCTGTTTTGCAAAAAGTTAGTTTGAAAATACCGTCGGGTGCTACGATTGGTTTAATTGGACCTTCGGGTGAGGGTAAAACAACGTTGTTCAAGCTTATACTTGGAATTATAAAGCCTACAGAAGGAAGAATTTATATAAAAACTGCTGACGGTGAAGAAATAAATATTTCTGACAGTACACGAAGATTTTGTTCTTACGTCCCTCAACACGTGACTGCATTTTCGGGGTCTATAAAAGAAAATCTTTTGATAGTAAAAAATACTGCTAATGAAAAAGAGCTTGAAGACGTATTGAAAAAAGCAGAGCTTGACAAATACGTAAGAGAGTTGTCAAAAGGTATTGATACTCCAATAAGTGAGCAGGGTGCGAATATGTCGCAAGGCCAGCTTCAAAGATTGTCTATAGCAAGAGCATTGTTAAGAGATGCACGAATATTGCTTATGGATGAAGCGACCTCTGCGTTAGACTCTCAGACAGAAGCAAACGTGTTAGAAAATATTATGCACAACAAAGGCTCGGGAATAACGATGCTTACAACACATCGAGAAAGTATGTTGGTATATTGTGATAAAGTTTATGAAATTTCAGATAGTGGAAAAATAAGTGTGTAGGAGCAAGAAAATGAGAGAGATTCCATTTAGTCCACCTGATATAGGTGAAGAAGAAATAGAAGCAGTTTGTCAGGTGCTTCGTTCCGGTTGGATAACTACCGGCTCTAAAACAGGTGCTTTTGAAAAAATGCTTGCTGAGTATTGCGGAACAGAATACGTTGTTTGTCTTAACTCCGCAACTGCTGCATTGGAGCTTAATTTAAGAATACTTGGCATAGGTCTCGGTGACGAAGTTATTGTTCCTGCATATACATATACAGCCTCGGCATCACCTGTTTGTCACGTCGGTGCAAAAATTGTGTTTGTTGATTCGCAAGAAAATTCTTTCGAGATGGATTACGATAAGGTTGCCGATGCGATAACGGAAAAAACGAAGGCGATTATTCCTGTTGATTTGGCGGGGCTTGTTTGTGATTATGACAGAATAAAAGAGGTTTGCGAAAGCAAGAAGCATTTATTTACTCCATCAAATGACATTCAGGCTGCTATAGGGCGTGTTGCAATTGTAGCAGACTGTGCTCATTCCTTAGGTGCAGTGCAGAATGGCAAAAAAACCGGCTCAATAGCAGATTTTTCCTCATTTTCATTCCATGCGGTTAAGAATCTTACTACCGCTGAGGGCGGAGCTGCAACATGGAAACGAATAGACGGTATAGATAATGATAAGCTTTACCGTAAATATCATCTTTACAGCTTGCACGGACAATCAAAGGATGCTCTCGAAAAAGAACAGAAGGCATCCTGGGAATATGACGTAATCGGTGCGTGGTATAAATGCAATATGACTGATATATCTGCTGCTTTGGGTATCAGCCAGCTTGAGAAATACGATACTTTGTTAGAAAAACGCAGACAGATAATCAGAATATATAACTCTGTGTGTAACGATTTAGGTATATATCACCTTAATCATAGTACGGAAAACTCCAGTAGTTCAGGTCATTTATATATCACACGTATTCCCGGTATTACGTTAGAGCAAAGGAATGAAATAATTATAAAAATGGCGCAGATGGGTGTTGCGTGTAACGTTCATTATAAGCCACTTCCGATGATGAGCGCATATAGAGAAATGGGATTTGATATAAAAGATTATCCTAATGCATACAATTTTTTCTCTAACGAAATAACGCTTCCTTTGTATACAAAGCTTACTGAGGATGATGCAGAATACGTTTGTGAATGCTTTAAAGAAATTGTTGGGAAATACATAGTAAGAGGAGAATAAGAATGCTTTGCAAATGGGAAGATTTGCCTGTTGAATTGCAAAATCCGTCAGTCAAGCCGTATTACGATAGGCTTGATACGCACCGCAAGCAACTGCTTTTAAAAAGAGTATTTGATATTTTTGTATCGTTATTTGGAATATTATTTTTTTCTCCGGTATTTTTGATAACCGCAATTGCTATAAAGCTTGATACTCCCGGTCCTGTTTTTTACAGACAAGAGCGGATCACTCAATACGGAAGAGTATTTAAAATTTTCAAATTTCGTTCTATGGTCAGCGATGCTAAAACAGGTACAAATCTTACCGTTAAGAATGATAACCGTATAACCAAAACAGGTGAATTTATAAGAAAGTTTAAAATAGACGAGTTGTGTCAGCTTATAGACGTGCTCCTTGGTAATATGACCCTTGTAGGTACACGTCCGGAGGTTAAAGAATACGTGGATGAATATACACCGGAAATGATGGCAACTCTTTTACTTCCTGCAGGAATAACCTCGAAGGCAAGTATTATATACAAAAACGAAAGTGAACTTTTGCAGAATGCAGAAGACCCAAGGGCAGTTTATCTGAATGAGATTTTACCTCAAAAAATGAAATTCAATCTTGAAGGTATTGCTAAATTCGGCATAACCAACGAGCTTAGATTAATTTTTATGACAGTTTTTGCTGTTTTAGGTAAGGATTATTCAGACGAAAATGAATCCGAAAGAAAAACGGAGAAGGTATGAAGAACGATAAAAAAACAAAAAAATTGGTTGCTGTTGTAACTAATAACGACGATGACATTTATTGCTTCAGAAAAGAGCTTATTGAGGGGATTAAAGCTGCAGGGTATGACGTACTCATATCTTGCCCCTACGGTGAGAAATTTGAATTAATGCAACACGTTGAGTATGAATATGATGATCCGATTATTGACAGACGCGGTACAAATGTTGTTGCTGATTTTAAATTGTTTTTACATTATCTGAAGCTTCTAAAAAAATTCAGACCTGATGTAGTCCTTACATATACTGCTAAACCTAATGTTTACTGTGGCTTTGCAGCATATTTGTTGCGTATTCCGTTTATTAGCAACGTAACGGGTTTTGGTAGTGCATTTATGAATAGCAAGCTGGTAGAACTCTTTGTAACACAGCTTTTGCGAATCGTTTTTCGTAGGGCTGAATGCGTAATGTTTCAAAACTCAGTTAACATGGAATTTGCCAAAAGCAAGAAAATGGTTAAGGGCAACTCAAAGCTGATACCCGGTTCCGGTGTGAATACTGAAAGATTCGCATTGTTAAAATACCCTGCCGGTGGAGATGGAAAAACGGGTGGAAAAGTAATATTTAATTATATTGGTAGAGTTTTGCACGATAAGGGTGTTGACGATTATATAGAAGCAGCCAGAAGGTTGAAAAAAAAGTATCCTTTGACTGAATTCAGAATGGTAGGTTTTATTGAACCTAGTGAAAGCCATTATGAAAAAGCACTGCAAAATTTAACAGAAAACAAAATTATTAATTACGTTGGTAATCAAAAGAATGTGATACCGTTTATTGAGCAGTCGCATTGTACAATTTTACCGTCTTACGGTGAGGGTATGAGTAATGCATTGTTAGAAAGTGCTTCCTCAGGCCGACCGGTTATTTCTACAGACAACCAAGGCTGTAGAGAAACTTTTATAGACGGTGTTTCCGGACTGATGTATCACAGTGCAGATGTTGACGAGCTTTGCGAAAAAATTGAAGCTTTTCTTCAAATGCCTAACGAAAAACGAAAAGGGATGGGCATAAAGGGAAGAGAATATATAAAAGAAAATTTTTCTCGCGAAATTGTTGTTGATGCATATTTACAGAAAATAAATGAATTAATATAAAGGAGAATCCTAATGAACAACTTGTTTTCAGATTTATACGAAAAAATACTTACCAAAGAAAAGAAAATATCACTTGTAGGATTAGGTTACGTTGGTATGCCTATTGCGGTTGCATTTGCTGAAAAAGTGAAGGTTGTAGGTTACGACCTTAATAAAGCAAAGATAGAAACCTATAAATCAGGCATAGACCCTACCAATGAAGTTGGTGATGACGTTATAAAATCAACAACAGTAGAGTTTACCTCTGATGAAACAAAGCTTTCAGAGGCAAGTTTCCATATTGTTGCTGTGCCTACACCTGTAAACGATGACCATACCCCTGACCTTAAGCCTGTAATAGGTGCGAGTGAGATTGTAGGACGAAATCTTACGAAGGGTTCAATTGTAGTTTATGAATCTACTGTGTACCCCGGTGTTACGGAAGAGGTTTGCATACCCATTCTTGAAAAAGAATCAGGTCTTGTTTGCGGTGTGGATTTTAAAGTAGGTTATTCACCTGAAAGAATAAACCCCGGTGATAAAGTACACAGACTTGAAACTATTGTTAAGATTGTTTCGGGTATGGATGAGGAATCGCTTGATATAATAGCGAAAGTGTATGAGCTTGTAGTTGATGCGGGCGTATACCGTGCAAACAGTATTAAGGTTGCCGAAGCTGCAAAGGTTATCGAAAACAGTCAACGTGATATCAACATCGCTTTTATGAATGAGTTATCAATTATTTTTAACAAAATGGGTATTGATACTAAATCTGTTCTTGAGGCAGCGGGAACAAAATGGAATTTCCTTAAATTCTATCCTGGTCTTGTAGGCGGTCACTGTATAGGTGTTGACCCTTATTATCTTACATACAAGGCTGAGGCTATGGGTTATCACAGTCAGGTTATTCTTGCAGGTCGCCGTATAAATGATAATATGGGAAAATACGTTGCAGAGAACGTTGTTAAAAAGCTTATTTCAGTAGATAAAACCGTAAAGAATGCAAGAGTTGCTATTTTAGGCTTTACATTTAAGGAGAATTGCCCAGATACAAGAAATACAAGAATTATTGATATTGTAGACGAGCTTAAGGATTACGGTATTACACCTGTTATTGCAGACCCTGAAGCAGACAGCGATGAGGCAAAGCGTATTTACGGTATTGAATTTATAGACGTTAAAGATATTAATAATATGGATGCTGTTGTGCTTGCGGTAGCTCACGATTCATTTAAAGCTATTACAATGGCTGAGATGGATAGCTTTTTCGGAGAGGGCAAAAAAGTTCTTCTTGATATCAAAGGGATTTTAGATAGAGAAGAGTATGAAAAACAAGGCTATTCATATTGGAGATTATAATTTCAAGTAAACCAAACATATAAGGAAGATTATTATGGGATATAAAGATTTAAAATTTCCTGAAAACTCACTTTTTCTTGTTACCGGTTGTGCAGGCTTTATAGGCTCAAACCTTTGTGAAGATATTCTTGATATGGGGTATAGAGTAAGAGGCCTTGACGATTTATCAACAGGTAAACAAGAAAACGTTGATATGTTTTTAGATAATCCCCGTTACGAGTTTGTTAAAGGTGATATAAAGGATTACGAAACCTGCCTTAAAGCTTGCGAGGGTGTAGATTACGTTCTTAATCAGGCTGCTTGGGGAAGTGTGCCTCGTTCAATTGAAATGCCTCTGTTTTATTGTAAAAATAATATTGAAGGTACCCTCAATATGTTAGAGGCTGCCCGTCAAAGCGGTGTGAAAAAGTTCGTATATGCTTCAAGCTCTTCTGTTTACGGTGATGAGCCCAATCTTCCTAAAAAGGAGGGAAGAGAGGGGAATCTTCTTTCACCCTATGCTGTAACAAAGCGTTGTGACGAGGAATGGGGAAAAATGTATACAATGCATTACGGTCTTGATACCTACGGTATGAGATATTTTAACGTGTTCGGAAGAAGGCAAAATCCCGACGGAGCATATGCTGCGGTTATTCCTAAATTCATTAAACAGTTATTAAATGGTGAAGTGCCTACCATAAACGGTGACGGTAGACAGAGCCGAGATTTCACGTACGTAGATAACGTTATCGAAGCGAATCTTAAGGCTTGCCTTGCAAGTCATGAGGCAGCCGGTAAGGCTTATAATATAGCTTACGGCGGAAGAGAATATCTTATTGATATTTATTACGGTCTTACAAAAGCACTTGGCGTTGATGTAGAGCCAAACTTTGGACCTGACCGCAAAGGCGATATAAAACATTCTAATGCGGATATATCACGAGCTAAAGAGCTTTTAGGATATGATCCGGATTATAGCTTTTCTGACGGAATAAAGCTTGCTATAGAATGGTACAAGGAGAATTTGTCTTGAAAGACACAATAGTTTATTACGGCGGTTTTTCGTTACCTGATAAAAATGCTGCTGCAAATCGTGTTGTTTCAAACGGTAAGATTTTTAAGGCTTTAGGATATAACGTTATTTTCCTTGGAGCTGATTATGATAACGGCAGTTATACGGGCGTAAAAAGCTTAAGCGACGGTATGATGTGTGAAGCACATCCGTCAGGCGTGACCGATTGGATGAAGCAGATATTATTTTTTAGAAATCTAAAAAAAATAATTGAAAACGAAGCATCTGTAAAGCTTGTTCTTCTTTATAACGTACCGTTTGTAACGTTATGGCTTGCGAAAAGATATTTTAAAAAAAATGGTATTGAAGTAGCTTATGACTGTACAGAATGGACCCAGTTTACAGAAGGTTCTTTCCTAAAAAAAGCTTTTAAGTATATTGATGAATTTTTTATACGTAAATTTGCTCATCGTGTTGCAGATAAAATGATTGTCATAAGTGAAACCATGCTTAAAGCTTACGAAGGTAAAAAACAGCTTATTAAATTACCGCCTCTCGTTGATTTGTCTGATGATATATGGCATCAACCAATTGAAAAAAACGAGGATAAATTTACATTTTGTTTCGCAGGGTTTCCGGGCGGAAATAAAGAAAAGCTTGATAAGATAGTTGAAGCTTTTTTGAAGCTCGAAAAAGAGTCTGCTGTATTGAAAATTGTGGGTGTAGAGCGTGAAGAATTTTGCAGTATCTATCCTCAAATTAAGCTTAACTGTAACGTTGAATTTTTAGGCAAATTAACCCATTATGAGTCTGTAAAAAACATTCTTTCTTGTGATTGCTATGTTTTTATAAGACCGTCAGACAGACGCAATAACGCAGGCTTCCCTACAAAATTTGTCGAAAGCTATTCTTGCGGAGTGAAAATAATTACTACAGATGTAAGTGACGTGAGAATGTACGCAGAAAGCGATTTTGCCATTCTGCCATGTATTGAGCCGAAGCTTTTATATGATGCTATGGTGGACGCAATAAACACGGCTTCAAAAAAAGAAGTAATCAAGCTCAGAGATACGTTTGATTATAAAAATTATATTGAACAAGTAAAAATTTGGCTCGCCTAACAAGATTAAATTAAAACATTATAACTAAAATGCTCTACGTTAAAGGAGGGGGGATAAGCTATGGCAAAACAAGGCATAGGCTTTAGTACGATTCAATCAATTGCTATAGCTTATATAATTATTTGGTCCCTTTCTCCACCTTTGGAAATTGATATGATTTATAGGGTTTTGGCCCTTGGTGCGGTTTTTTTATGGGCTGCTTGTTGGTTGTTAAGAGAAAATCCGGTTGAGTTAGACAAAAATCAGATAGTGTCAATATTCTTTTTGTTTGTAGTTGTAGGTGTAACGTTTATAGCAAACGGCGATTTTAAGGGCATACTCAAGCAAATTGCATTTTTTATGCTTGTTATTTGTTTTATTATAAATCGGTTCTATGAGGAAAAATGGGAAGAATTAAGGTGGATAGTTCCTATTGTTTTGGTGTTATTAATAATATGGAATTACAAAACGATTCAGGCCTTGCTTGAAGACCCTACAATAGCAAGACGAATTGTGAGAGATGATGAAGAAATTTATCCGTATTTGAGGCAGGGGGTAGGTGGTTACGGTCTTATATATCCCCAAGTATGTTTATCATCTGTAGTTTTCATGTGGACTATTAAAGCCTTTAAAAATAATAAGCTTTATTTTTTTATAGGCGTTATATGGGTAATAACTTTTGTCAGACTTATTCTTTTGGCAGGTTATTCTATTGCTATTTTTGCAAGTGTTATCGGTTTGTTATTAACTCTTTTTTATAACGGTAAAAGTGGCTTTAAGGCCTTTGTTATTTCAGCGGTATTGTTTGCTGCTATAATGTTGTCAATTTTTTATATCGATGATTTCAGAAATTGGTTGCTTGAGATATTTGACGGCACGGCGGTTTCTAAAAAAATCAACGACCTTATGGCTACGGGTGATTCAGGTAATGCGGAAGGCTCTATTGCTGTACGTATTACACGATATATAGCAAGCATTGAGGTTATGTTTAAATATCCAATTATAGGAGCTTTATGGCGTGAAAGTGGTGGTGGCCATTCTGCCTTTTTGGATATTGTTGCAAAATACGGTCTGTTTGGTGGATGGTTTTTTATAAATGCAATTTGCCACGTGCCACTGTATTACAAAAATAAAAGTAGTTCTTCTGGTATTATGCGATTATGTAACGCTACTATGGTTGTTACCATGATTGTGTCTGCACTTAATACACTTACTTATTCAATGTATTGCACAGTTCTGTTGGTGTTGCCGTTGCTTTTTGAAGATGTTTTAAGGTGGGAGGGTATTAAAAATGAAAATTCTTTGGACAACTAATTTAATACCAGCTACTCTTGTTTCAAAAATTGGTGTTAAAGCAGACGTTTTAGGCGGTTGGGTAGAAGCTATGGCAAAGGAACTGAAAAAGTTCGATGATGTTCAGCTTGCAATCGTTTGTAAATGTGAAAACGGTGAGAGCTTTGAAGTAACTGTAGATGACGTTAAATACTATAGCCTTGCTTACACATCCTCTACAGACTATACAACTCTTGAAAAACGAATAGAAAAAATTGTTGATGATTTTAAGCCTGATTTAATACATATTGAAGGTACAGAATTTTTACACGCCAAAGCGGCAATAAATGTGGGAAATAAATTAAATATTCCTACAGTAGCCTCAATGCAAGGGATACTGAACGGTCAGTATAATTACCAATGCGGTCAGCTTCAGCTTGACGATATGATTTTATCAGGCAATTTTACTGAATTTTGTGCAGGTATGCTACTGCATCTGAGAAAGACCCGTTGGTACAAAAAAAGACTCAGTCACGAACGTGACGTGATATGCAGTGCGAAATATATTTTAGGCAGAACAACCTGGGATAGAGCACACACGTATTCACTTAACCCCAATGCAAAATACTTTACTTGTAATAGAGTTTTAAGACAACCGTTTTATGATTTCAATTGGGATATAAATAAAATAGAGCCACATTCAATTTATATAGGCAATAGTTACTATGCTCTTAAAGGCTTCCATTTTGTAGTTCAGGCTTTGCCTCAGCTTATAAAAGAATATCCCGATATAAAAGTTTACGTAGCAGGTCACAAGCCTTTTTCGGATAGTGACAAACGTTCATTTATAAAAAAAGGTTACGGAGCTTATCTTAAAAAGTTGATAGATGATTTAAACGTTGGTGACCATATTGTTTTTACGGGTCCGTTGAATGCATCTGGGGTTGCCGAAAGATTAGCAAAAACTCACGTATACGTGTTATGTTCCGCCGTTGAAAATAGTCCCAACACCTTAGGAGAAGCAATGCTTATAGGTACACCTTGCGTGGTTTCATACGTAGGCGGTGTTCCAGATATGGCGGAGGATGGAAAAGAGGCTCTCTTTTACAGAAACGATGACCCTTCGTTATTGGCTTGGAATATAAAAAAGATTTTTGATAATAATGAATTGGCGTTAGAGTTATCAAGCAACGCACAAAGCCGAGCAAAAGCAACTCATAGCCCTCAAAAAAATGCAGAGAAGCTTTTAAACGTTTATAAAGAAATTTTAGCAGAATAAAAAAGAGGTGAGAAAATGAATTTTGCTCCCGTTGTGATGTTTGTTTACAACAGAATAGATCATTTTAAGAAAACTTATGAATCAATAACAAAGTGTCCTGAAGCATCAGAAACAGAGTTATTTATTTTCTCCGACGGTGCTAAAAATGAAAAAGTACAAAATGCGGTGGACGAGGTAAGACAACTTGCCCACAGTATAGAAAAGGAAAGCAACTTCAAAAGTGTGCAGGTAATTGAAAGCCCTGTTAACAATGGTCTTGCAAAATCAATTATCAATGGTGTTTCTCAAGTTGTAGAAAAATACGGGAAAGTTATAGTGATTGAGGACGATTGCTTTTGTTCACCTTATTTTCTTAAATATATGAATAGTTGCCTTGACTATTACAAAGATAATCAAAGCATCGGGGCAATTTCCGGATATTCGCCAATGTTAGATTTTCCCGAAGACTATAAAAATGATGTTTTTACAGCATACCGTTCTTGTAGTTGTGCTTGGGGAACTTGGGTGGACCGTTGGCAGAACGTTGATTGGGAATTAAAGGAATTTTCTGATTTTTGTAAAAAACCATCACTTATAAAGAAACTTAATTCTAACGGAAACGACAGATTTATGAGGCTTTACCGTCAGACAAAAGGAAACGGTAGCTCTTGGTCGGTACGCTTTGGCGCACACCTCATAAAAAATGATTGGCTTACGGTTTACCCTCGGTATTCATACATTAAAAATATCGGATGCGATGAAAGCGGGGTTCACAGTAAAGCAGAGGATGCAGAAAAAATGGCGGTGGATTTATCAAAAACTATTGCCGAACCCGTTTTATTTGATGTACCACTTAATAAGAAAATTCAAAAAACAATGAGAAAGCATTATTCTTACGGTTTGATTTCAGATGTAAAGAAGTTGATTGCAACAACACTGATAGTAATAAAAGAAAATTTAAAAGGTCGATTTTATGGAAAATAAAGGGTTAATCAGTGTAATAATTCCCGTATATAACGTGGAAAGATATCTTAAAGAATGTATTGATAGCGTTTTATGCCAGTCATATAAAAAATATGAAATTATTCTTGTGGATGACGGGTCAACTGATTCTTCACCTGAAATTTGCGACGAATACGTAAGCGAATACGAAAATATAAGAGTTATTCATAAAGAAAATAAAGGGCTTTCACATACCCGTAATGTAGGCTTGGCTGTAGCAAATGGGGAATACGTGTATTTTCTTGATAGCGATGATTATATTGATAGCAATGCTTTCGCAATGCTCATAGAAGCAATAGAAAAAGAAAACTCGGATTTTTTGTTTTTTGACAGTTGGTCCTTTGAAGATGCTCAAAGGAATTTTAATATTCCTCAAAACTATATACGTGACAAATCCTACGGAACAGATAGCGGATTAGAAATGCTGAAAAAACTTTGTGAAAATAAAGATTTTCATAGTGCTATACAACATTTCTTTTTTAAAACTAGTTTTATAAAAGAAGAAAAACTTAATTTCCTTGAGGGAGCAATTTATGAAGACGTTCTTTTTGCTTATCAATCATTTTGCAAAGCAAAGAAGGTTACCCATATAAATTCACCGATTTATTTCAGGCGATATAGAGAAAACTCTATTATGACGTCGAATAAGTCGCTTCATCATTTCAATAGCATTGTTGCTGTTTTTTATGAGTTGGTTTCTTTTTCTTTTAATACATCGGAATATTTATCAAAAGTTCAGACTGCATATATTGCAAGGTTTGCTTTTAACGTGTTCAATATTTACGGAGAATTGTCTGACAAAGATAAAAAAATATGTAAAGAAAAGTTGCTTGAAGTAAAAAATAAAATTTTGAAAGACAATGCATACGGCAATACAGCTTTAAAAATGCGTTGCTACGGAAAATTTTTCTGGGTTATTTATAAAGTGTTTGAAAAAACGGTAGGAAGATTGTTTGTATGAGCAAAAAACAAGTTTTAATGGTTATGCCGGTTTTAAAGAGTGGGGGGGCAGAACGAGTTGCCTCTATTCTTACAAATGAGTTTTATAAAAACGGTTATGTTTGTGAGTTTCTTTTACCCTCTTGCGAAAAAGAAGATG
>JAZUQS010000064.1:0-6748 GCA_045605825.1 Acutalibacteraceae bacterium | reverse complement strand
AGTTGAACAATTTGTACACACTCTATATTTAAGACCATCAGTTGTACATGTTTCTTCAGTTCTTACTTGCCATTCACTAAAGCTATGACCCGTTGAAGGTATAACCGTTTCATCTGTTTTTTCATCACATCGTAAACAATGACGTGATTTTGAGCCCGATTCGATACATGTTGCCACCTTATCAATTGTCCATTCATCTGAAAACTCGTGACCAAGTGCATCAACAATTATTGTTTCATCCGTTGCTAAGCAATCACAACGCTTTACAGTACTGCCCTCCTGTGTACACGTTGGAGCAATTTCCGTTACGGTTACATTATGCGTAACCTTATTTTCGGTAAACGCTGAAAGCAAAATATTTTGACCCTTTGAAATACAATGCAATTCATTGCTACTAGTAAATTCGTTACAGTATATATTAAAGCCAGTTTCAAAGTCATTAGAATCTACACCATCATTAAGACTGAAAGTTATATTTACAAAATCGGTTTCTTTAGTAACTATCTGCTCATTGGGATTAAAATAAGCAATAACATACGTATCATCAGAAGATACTTTCTGCCCGCTTTCATACAAGCCGGAAACGTTTGGAATAATTTCTCCGTATTTATTCTTTATATGTACACTACCTGCTGAAACCACACTTACAATATCCGGATTATATGTGAAATTTAAAACCGCACCTAAAATTGAAACATTCTCTTTTAGTTTTACAGTGTATGTTATTTCTCTATTGCAAGAAAAACCGTCTGTTTCAACAGAAAAAACAGGGCTTTCTTTAACAATATTAACAGTAAAATATTCAATTGAGTCAATATCACAAATGTTCAAACCATCCTGCTCAATATATGTATAACAAGTACCATAATATGTACCCGGATTTAATCCTTGAACATCCCAATTAATACCCACAGGAGAAGTCCCTGGATTTTCGCTATACGAACCTGATAAGTTTCTTATCAAATTTGTGTAATTCGAATCAGAGTAAATTTCCACTGAATAATAAGTTCCTGTAGCACCTGTGCTTGTTCTTAAAAAGAATATTTGTCCACTATCACCCGAAATAGTAAAATTAGAAACAGGGGTGATTGCATCTTCAGCTACAGGAACAATCGTTCCGTAATCACCCCCAAAGCTATCGTACATATCAGCAGAAAAAACTTTAAGCGTCAACAAACCATCATTAAAAAAAGACAGAAATAAAACACTGATAGCTAAAACTATCGTTAGAAACAAACTTAATTTTTTACTCATATTTACTCTCCTATCGGTATAAAACATACTTTCACTTTATCTCCGCAATCGTTACCCCGTTTTCCCCCTCACCGAATGTGCCTAAACGGAAGGTTCTTATTCTCGGGTCGGATTTTAAATACTGGGTAACACCTGCTCTGAGGGCACCTGTACCTTTACCGTGGATAATAGTACATTCTGTAAGACCTGAACGAAGAAGGTCGTCTAAAAATCTATCAAGAACAATGATTGCTTCATCAACCATAAGACCACGAAGGTCGCAACGGTTATTAACCTGCATAGTTGCCTTGCTTTCACCTGAAACCCTCGTCGTTGAAACGCGGGTTTTCTTTTTATTATCCTTTTCTTTTGGCTTTTCAATAAGCCTTAAAGAATCCTCTTTAACTCTCATTTTAAGCATACCTGCCGCAATTTCAACAGTGCCTTTTTTATCTTTAAGTGCAGTTATTGTAGCGTTTTTGCCTATTGTTTTACAGAAAACCGTATCACCTATCTGTAATTCTCTGGGAAGAGTATAATCCTCATCGTCATCCATTGTATTAAAGACGGGGTTAACCGTATCGTTAATTGAGTTAAGGTGAGCGTTAACCGCACTTTTTGCTCTTCTTGCTAGCTCGGCGGCATCTTTAGTTTGCTTTGCTTCTTTTTTTAGCTTTTCAACCTCGTTGAGAAGTGCATTTGCTTCTCTTTTTGCTCTTTCAACTATTCTTAAGGCTTCACCACGTGCATTTTCAAGCTCACGGTCAATTTTAGTCTGTGTATCTGTAAGAAGCTGTGCAGCTTTTTCTTTATCTTCTTTTGCGGCTTTTGTAATTTCCTTTGCCTTTGAATGCTCGCCCTCCATTTCAAGACGGCTTTTTTCAAGAAGATCCACAACGTCTTCAAATCTTACGCTTTCAGAGGAAACAAGCTCACCTGCTCTTTCGATAATGCTTTTTTCAATACCCAATCTTTCAGAAATTGCAAAAGCATTTGAGCGACCGGGGATACCTATAAGAAGCCTATAAGTAGGTCTTAAGCTGTTAACGTCAAACTCACAAGAGCCGTTTTCAACTCTCGGTGTTTGTAAAGCATATGCTTTAAGCTCTGCGTAGTGAGTTGTAGCGGCAATTTTTGCACCTTTTTTATGAAGCTCCTCAAGAATTGCCATAGCAAGTGCCGCACCCTCAACGGGATCTGTACCTGCGCCTAACTCGTCAATAAGAGCAAGAGATTTATCATTTGCCACTTTTAGTATATTAACAATGTTAACCATATGAGATGAGAAGGTTGAGAGTGATTGCTCTATGCTTTGCTCATCACCTATATCAACAAGAATATTGTCGTAAACGCTTACCTTGCTTTCATCCCCTGCAGGTATCATAAGCCCTGCAGCAGCCATACAAGATAAAAGACCTATTGTTTTAATTGCAACAGTTTTGCCGCCCGTATTAGGACCGGTTATAACAAGAGTATCAAAATCCGAGCCTAAACGAATATCGGTTGCAACAACTTTTTTAGGGTCAATAAGAGGGTGGCGGGCTTTATTAAGCTCGGTTATACCCTTACTGTTAATAACAGGCACGGTTGCTTTCATTTCATAAGCAAGATGGGCTTTACAGAAAATTATATTAAGCTCAACTGCACACTCGTAACTACCTTTAATTTCTTCAAGGAATCCGCCTGCGAGAACGGAAAGCTCGTATAAAATTCTTTCAATTTCCTGAGCCTCTTTGCCTCTTAATACCCTTATATCGTTGTTTGCTTCAACAACGCCTGCAGGCTCAATAAAAACGGTCGCACCCGTTGAAGATGTATCGTGAACAAGACCGGAAACTGCGTTTCTATGTTCATTTTTAACGGGTACAACGTACCTGCCGTTTCTCTGGGTGATAATCGCATCCTGCAAAACGGTTTTAAGACTTTGAGAGCGTATAAGCCTTTCAAGCTGTTCTCTTACGCTATTCTCTTTATTTTTTATCTGTCGTCTTATAGATGCAAGCTCGGGTGAGGCGTTATCACTCATATCCTCTTCCGTAAGAATTGCACCAAAAATTCTATCTTCAAGATATTTATTGGGCATAAGCGAATTAAAGTAAATATCTATACTTTTTTCATCCTGACCGCTGTTAGCTCGCCATTCGCTTATAGCTCTTATAGCACGCACGGTACTACCTATATCAAGCAACTCTTTCATTGAAAGCACACCGCCTGCAGCAGCCCTTGCAAGTGAATTACTCACGTTTTTGAGGCCGCCGAAAGACGGACCGCCGTATTTTGCTAAAAGTATGTATGCATCTTCGGTTAAATTTAAAAGTCTTAAAGCCTCTGATTCTTTTGCTTCAGGGCGTAAGGAAAGAATACCCTCACGGGCATCGTCGTTACACGCCCTCTTTGAGAGTTGCTCTAAAACCTTATCAAATTCAAGTGCCTTAAGATGTTTGTTCATGGTTTTCATAATTATTTAATCCTCAATAGTATTTCAAGGTTTTTGACGAAGTTAGGGCGGAAAATTGCCTTTCAAAACCCTGCGGTGTTCAACTCTCGTCGGCTATAACACGGTAAAACTCAAGGGTTTTAAATTTTCTTTGAGTTTTATGTAAAAGGTAATCCTCGCTCAAATCACAAAAAGCCTTAAGAGAATCACCGGTCAAAGTAAAAGAAAATATTTTATTAAAATCTGATAACGTAACGAAACGCATGGCTTGTACAACAGAGGAATTTATGCAGGTACAAAACTCGGGCGGTTTACAGCTTTCGCAGAAAAGCTTACCGCTTTCCGATGAAAAAAACATTGTATCAGTTTCATACTGACCGCATCTGTCACAGGCTATTAAAGCAGGCATATATCCGCTTAAGGACATCAATCTCATTTCGGTAACCGCTTTTATAAACGGCACCGTTTTTTTATTGCTTTTTAAAAGCCATAGGGAATTAAGAAAAAGACGAAGAATTTCTTCTGATTCAAAATCCTCTTCGCAAAATTCATATGCTAACTCGCAAAAATACTGTGCGAGTGCCATTTTACTTACGTCTTCCCTTAATTCAAAAAACACTTCTTTTACAAGGGCTTCTTCTACTGAAAAAGTGTCTTTCGCTTTAGAAAAAGTAAAGTCGGAGTATGCTAAAAGTGAGGTTGCGGCACCCTTTTTGCTTTTTGCCTTTTTTGCACCTCTTGAAAAAGCACGAACAATACCGTGCTTTGCGGTAAGCACGGTAATAAGCTTATCGGATTCACCGATACTCTGTTCTCTTATCACAAGACCCGGTGCAGTTATTTTCAGCACTTTTTTTCATCTCCGCAGATTTTAAATTAACAAAATTACGGTATTGGAGGTAATCCTCAATCTTACCTCCTTGACAAAACTTTTGCCAAAGTCCGTTTTCATCCACTGTAATCAACTCCGCCGAAAAACTATCTGTAATATTTTATTCGGCAGAAAAATCTTTATACAATGTAAAAGTCATTAAGCTATTGCCAAATCAATCCAAACCGAAATTGTGAATAAGACCCTCTCGGTTTCTCCAATCCTCTTTAACCTTTACCCAACACTGCAAATTCACCTTGCAATCAAAGAATTGCTCAAGCTCGTGACGGGCATTAGTTGAAACCTCTTTAAGCATTGCACCCTTTTTACCGATAACAATACCCTTGTGGCTTTCTCTTTCGCAATAAATTGTAGCTTCAATATCGATTATAGGCTTATCCTCACGCTCTCTCATACGCTCAATAGAAACGGCAATACCGTGAGGAATTTCATCGCTTAATTTATGAAGAAGCTTTTCTCTTATCATTTCCGCTGCTAAAACTCTTTCAGGCTGATCTGTAAGAGTATCCTCGGGGAAAAAGAATTCTGATTCTGCAGCTAACTTAAAGAGCTCCTCTTTCAGCTCATCCATTCCGTCACCGTCTCTTGCGCATACAGGCACAACCGCTTCAAAATCAAATAATTTTGTAAGCTCAACGATACGTGCCATTAAATCCTGCTTATCGGAAAGCATATCAATTTTGTTAATTGCAAGAACAACGGGGATTTTTTCACTTTTAAGTTTCTTTAATAAGTCAAGCTCGGCTTCTCTTATTTCGCCCTTTGATTCGGTAACGAAAAGACAGCTGTCAACACCGCCGATGCTGTCATCAACGGCCTTTATCATTTTTTCACCTAACTTTGTTTTAGGCTTGTGGAAGCCGGGGGTATCTGTAAACACAAGCTGAATATCACCCTCTGTTAAAACACCCATAATTTTTGTTCTTGTGGTCTGGGGCTTTGAAGATACGATAGCCACCTTTTGACCCAATAAATTATTTAAAATAGAAGATTTTCCCACGTTGGGACGACCTACAATAGCTATAAAAGCCGTTTTTCTTTCAGACATTTTTTAAAATTCCCTTTTTTCTTTTTATAAAGTTTAGTTTTCTTTCTTTTTTGCGTCAAATTTAAATATAAATAAAGTTGCAACAACGACGCTTAAAACAAACCACAAAATATTAATCGGGGCTTGTACGTAATGGTTAAATAATGCTTGGAAGGCTTCGGGCTGAAAAAGAATTGATACACCGCAAAGCACCGCAAAAATAGCAAAAACAAGCACGGCACCCGCAGAAACATCTTTTGAAATAGCAATGGTTTTTCTTTTCTCTTTAGAAACAGAATCATCCGCCTTTTCAATACCCGTATTCAACATTTCGCCGCCTATTACAAGACCGCTTGCAAGAAGTAAAATTGCAAAATCAGTTCTCGTAACAGCAAAGAAATCATATCTCAAAAGATAGTAAAACATATACACAAGGCAGGTAATATGTACTCTGAAATTTCTTTCGTGGGTAAGCATCCAGAATATACCCTTGAAAGCGTAAACGAAGCTATTAAAAAGACTTTTAAGGTCTTTCATAAATTATTCCTCCTCGGAACTCATATAGTAAGACTCGTTACGTTTAAGGCCTAATTCCTGAAGCACGTGTTCCTCTTTCTCTCTCATACGAACTGCTTCAATACCACCGTTAACGTGGTCATAGCCTAAAAGGTGAAGCATTGAATGAACGGTTAAAAAGCCGATTTCTCTCTGAAGGCTGTGACCGTAGGTTTCAGCTTGTCTTACTGCAGTTTCAACGGAAATAACAATATCACCTAAAAGGCATGCACCCGTGTCTAAATTCTTATCGTAAACCCCGTTTTCGCCTAAGGGGAATGATAAAACGTCGGTAGGGTTATCGATATCACGGTGAGCTTTGTTGATTTCGTGAATTCTTTCATCATCTACAAAGGTTACGCTGATTTCAGCAGGCTCCTGAAAATTTTCAAAGGTAAGCACTGCGTTACAGCAACGTCTTACAAGAAGACGCACGCCTGTAGGAATCTTAATCGCTTTTTGGTCGTTTGTAATAATTACTTTAATCTTCTCTTTCATTTTCTTTTCTTTGCCTCCTCGTATTTTTCATAGGCTCTGATTATATCCTGAACAAGCTTGTGCCTTACAACATCTTGTCCCGTAAAGCGAACAATGTCAATTTGCT
>JAZUQS010000063.1:0-3351 GCA_045605825.1 Acutalibacteraceae bacterium | reverse complement strand
AAGCCGCGGTCAATCATAAAATCTCTTGCGTACGAAATTACTGCTGAATGAAGTCTTGCAATATCACCGCAAAGATAGTAGAAGCCGTTACCTGCAACACGTGCAGCACTGTCAAGATCGATACCGTCAAAGCGTTCCATAATTTCTCTGTGATAAGGAATTTCGAAATCGGGAACAACAGGGTCACCGTATCTTTCAACCTCAACGTTTTCGCTGTCATCCTTACCAATCGGAACAGAGGGGTCAATAATATTAGGAATTATCATCATAATATCGTTAACCTTTTTAGAAAGCTCCTCTTCCTGCTTTTCAAGCTCTGCAAGACGCTGTGCATCCTCAGCAACCTTCTTTTTCATTTCCTCGGCTTCCTCTTTTTTGCCTTGACCCATAAGAGCACCGATCATTTTACTGTTTTTGTTTCTTGATGCTCTGAGGTTATCAGCCTCGCCCTTAACCTTACGGCTTTCAGCATCAATAGCGATAACTTCGTCAACAAGACCTACTTTATTATCCTGAAATTTATTCTTAATGTTCTGCTTTACGATTTCGGGGTTTTCTCTTAAAAATTTAATATCAATCATTTTTAATCCTTCTTCCTATATTTCCTTTGAATTTTTTCTTGTTATTTATTCATTATCAAAGATTTTAAGTAATTTTTTAAGATCCGCATCATCAAAAAACTCTATTTCAAGTGCACCCTTTTTAGAGGATTTTGTGATACGAACTTTTCTGCCTAACACGTCTGAAAGAGCGAGTTCGGCTTCATCGTAAAACGGATTACGTTTCTTTGATTTTTTGCCCTTAGGCTCGTCCTTCTTCATATTTCTTGCAAGTCTTTCAGTTTCTCTAACCGAAAGGTCATTTGCAACAATAAGCTTTGCAAGGTCACTCATCATTTTTTCATCTTCCAACGAAAGAAGTGCTCTTGCATGACCCATTGAAAGCTTACCCTCGCTTACAAGCGTTGCTACGCTTTTAGGTAAAGCAAGAAGCCTTAATGAGTTGGCAACTGCTGAACGTGATTTACCGACCACCTCTGCAATTTGCTCTTGAGTGTAGCCGAATTTTTCACCTAACTCTTTATAGCCGTTTGCTTCTTCAAGGGGATTAAGGTTTTCTCTTTGCAGATTCTCTACAAGAGCAAGCTCTGCAACCTGAGAATCTGTTAAATCCCTTACTATAACGGGAACCTCTGTAAGTCCTGCCAGTCTTGAAGCTCGCCAACGTCTTTCACCTGCTACGAGCTGATAGCTACCGTCAGTTAAAGGCCTTACAAGAAGGGGTTGTAAAACGCCGTGCTTGCTTATACTATCAGCAAGCTCTGAAAGAGCTTCTTCATCAAACTGCTTACGGGGCTGCTCTCTGTTAGGCTCAATATCCATAAGCTTAACTTTAAAAGCACCTGAATTACCCGATATTTCTTCAACAGAGTTATCAACCATAATAGCGTCGAAGCCTCTGCCTAAACCTGTTTTTTTAGCTGCCATTTACGTCACCTGATTTCTGAAAATCGTATAATCGTTTAAATATTTATTTCTGCATTTTTAAGAATTCCTCTGCTAAAGCCATATAGCTTTCGCTACCCTTTGAAGCACGGTCGTAATATATAACCGGCTCGCCAAATGAAGGAGCTTCGGAAAGCCTTACGTTTCTCGGTATAACCGTTGCATAAACCTTCTTCGGAAAGAAATTCTTAACTTCTGCCACAACCTGTTGAGTAAGGTTAAGCCTGCCGTCGTACATTGTAAGAAGCACACCCTCAAGCTCTATAAGAGGGTTGTAAAGTCTTTTAATTGTTCTTACCGTTGCCATAAGCTGTGAAAGACCTTCAAGAGCATAATACTCGCACTGAATAGGAACAATAAAACTATCAGATGCGGTAATAGCATTCAAGGTTATAAGACCCAATGAAGGCGGACAGTCAAAGAAAATAAAATCATATTGAGCCTGAATAGGAGCAAGAGCATTTTTGAGAATTGCTTCTCTTTTTTCGAGTACTGCAAGCTCAAGCTCTGCACCTGCAAGATTTATGTTAGAGGGTATTATATCAACGCCCTGAAATTTTGTTGGAATAATAGCCTGCGAAGCAGTACAGCTACCGATTAAGATTTCATAAGAAGTAAAGCTGAGATTTTTACGTAAAATACCGTAACCGCTTGTGGTATTACCCTGAGGGTCAATATCAACGAGCAAAACCCTTTTACCTAAAGCACCTAAAGCAGCCGCAAGGTTAACCGCACTTGTAGTTTTGCCTACTCCGCCTTTCTGATTGACAACCGAGATGATTTTTGCCATTTATTACATCCTCCGTATAGGATTGGTTTTATAAAACTAAAAGAAATACCGTTATCTCAAAATGATAACACTACCCAATTTACCCATTTTAATATATTTATTAGAGTATACCATATATATAGAAAAAAAGAAATAGCAAACTGCGATTTTTTTGCAAATTTATCACAAATTTTAATCCCAATTTTCTATTGACTAATATTTTAAAAAATGATATACTCCAAACCGTGATTTATCGAAGAGAACACTATATACTTTTTCACTCTTCACTATTACTTATTACTTTAAATACGGGGGCGTAGCTCAGCTGGGAGAGCGTTTGACTGGCAGTCAAAAGGTCATGGGTTCGAGCCCCACCGTCTCCACCAGAAAAGAACCCACATTTGTCTACCGACAAGTGTGGGTTCTTTTCAATGAAATAAATCCCTTGCGGGATTTGTGAAATAACGCTTCGCGTTATGAAATAGCTGACGCTATGAAATACGCTGCGGCGTATGAGGGATTTATTTTATTTCACATTTTGCTGTTAAGGCAAAATATTTCATAATCCGCAGGATTATTTCATATTGCGCCAGCGATATATCATTGAAAATCACAACATTCTATGATATAACACCGATGAAAGAATGTATGAAGGAAAAAGGTCTTTCTGCAATTATTTATACAGAAGTAAGTGACGTCGAAGACAAACTCAACGGACTTCTCGCTTATGACTGTGAAGTTATAAAAGTTTCACCTGAAATGATGAAAGCAGCAAACGAGAAGTTAAAATTTTAAGTTTTAACTTCCGTTTGCAGTTGCTCGTGTCTAGTATGGCTAGTTGCAAGTGTTATAAAATAGAAAAAACTCTATCATTTAAAGTTTTTTGAAAACTTAAATGATAGAGTTATTTTTTTACTTTCTTATACCTGATTACTGTTTAATGCATTATCAATTGCTTTTAATAGCGAATCTTCGTGAGATGAGGGCAAATCGCAGTTATAGTGCCATATCATCACACCGCCGAAACCATTGTTTATAGCATACTCTGTTTTCTTTTCTATTACTTCTGATGTATTA
>JAZUQS010000062.1:0-104138 GCA_045605825.1 Acutalibacteraceae bacterium | reverse complement strand
TCTGAAAACGGGTAGTCTTATAGTTTATACCTCTGCTGATAGCGTTTTTCAGATTGCCGCCCACGAAAGTATTGTGCCACCTGAAAAGCTTTACGAATATTGCCGTATTGCAAGAGATATTTTAAAGGGCGATTTCGGTGTGGGCAGGGTTATTGCAAGACCCTTTGAGGGTGAATATCCTTATAAAAGGTCACCCCGAAGACACGATTTTTCATTAGAGCCACCGAAAGAAACTATGCTTGACAGATTAAAAGGAAAAGGCTTTGACGTTATCGGCGTAGGTAAAATTAACGATATTTTTGCAGGCAAAGGCTTAACCGAATTTGTTTATACTGAAAATAACACAGACGGTATGAATAAAACTTCCGACTATCAGAAAAAAGCTTTCAACGGCCTTTGTTTTGTAAATCTTGTTGATTTTGATATGCTTTACGGCCATAGAAACGATATTGACGGCTACGCAAATGCATTGACTGAGTTTGATAAATGGCTTAAGGGCTTTATTGAAAATATGAATAGTGATGACGTGCTTATGATTACCGCGGACCACGGCTGTGACCCCGGTTTTAGAGGCACAGACCATTCAAGAGAATGTGTGCCGTTTTTAGTTTACGGCGAAAAAATCGCCCCCGAAAACGAGGGTACAATAAACGGTTACGATTATATTTCAAAATGTGTTGAAAATTTACTTGGCACAAAAAATTGAGGTAGAAAAATGACAGATAAAGAGCTTTATTTTGAAGCAGTAAAGGCTATGGAAAATTCATATTCACCTTATTCAAGCTGTAAGGTGGGTGCGGCTCTTCTTACGAGAAGCGGCAAGCTTTTTACGGGAACAAATATTGAAAACGCCGCTTTCGGCCCTACCGTTTGTGCGGAAAGAGTTGCTGTTTTTAAGGCTGTTTCCGAGGGTGAAAGAGATTTTTTAAAAATAGCGGTTGTAGGTGGCAAAAACGGTGAAATCAACGGTATATTTGCCCCTTGCGGAGTTTGCAGGCAGGTTTTAAGAGAATTTTGCAGCGACGATTTCGAAATCCTTTTAGGAGAAACAAAGGATGATTTCAAAAAAGTAACCTTAAAGGATTTATTACCCCTTTCATTTTCACCCGAAAATGTAAAATAACCTGATTTGAGGTAAAATTATGCGAATTTACGATGTTATAAAGAAAAAGAGAGACGGCTTTGAGCTTTCAAGGGAAGAAATTGAATTTTTTATAAAAGGCTACGTTGACGGTTCAATTTACGATTATCAGGCATCTGCACTTTGTATGGCAATATTCTTTAAGGGTATGACCGAAAAAGAAACGGCATACCTTACGCTTGCTATGGCAAATTCGGGTGATACGGTTGATTTATCCCGCTTCGGTGATAAGACTGTTGACAAGCATAGCACGGGCGGAGTAGGTGACAAAACTACACTTATTGTAGCTCCCATTGTTGCCTCTTTAGGTTGCGTAATGGCAAAAATGAGTGGCAGAGGCTTGGGTCATACGGGTGGCACCGTTGACAAGCTGGAAAGTATAAAAGGCTTTAACGTTGAGCTTACACCCGAAGAATTTTTCAGTCAGGTTGAAAAAAACGGTGTGGCGGTTGTAGGTCAGTCGGGGAATTTAACTCCCGCCGATAAAAAGCTTTACGCTTTGCGTGACGTTACCGCAACGGTTGACAGTATACCCCTTATAGCATCGAGCATTATGTCAAAAAAGCTTGCCGCAGGGTCGCATACAATAGTTTTAGACGTTAAATATGGCTCGGGTGCATTTATGAAAACTGCCGAAGAGGCGGAAGTCCTTGCAACCGAAATGGTAAAAATCGGTAAAAATTGCGGTAGAAATATGGCGGCGGTCATTACTAATATGGAAAGACCGTTAGGTAAGAATATCGGCAATTCTCTTGAGGTTATCGAGGCTATTGATGTCTTAAAGGGCAACGGCCCCGAGGATTTAAAAGAGGTTTGCCTTACTCTTGCTTCTCAAATTGTTTCTCTTTGTGAAAAAATATCAGAAAGCGAAGCAAGAAGCTTGTGCGAGGATGCTTTAGCATCAGGCAAGGCTTTCGAAAAATTCAAAGAATGGATAGCTTCACAGGGCGGTGACAGCTCTTGGATAGAAAACACCGACCTTTTCCCGAAAGCAAAATATAAATTCGAAATCAAAGCTGAAAACGAGGGCTATATTTCAAAAATGGATGCGGAAAGTATAGGCATAGCCTCCGTTATCCTCGGCGCAGGCAGAGAAACAAAAGAAGATACAATAGATATGAGTGCAGGCATTGTGCTTAACAAAAAAACAGGTGATAAAATCGCAAAGGGTGATACCCTCGCAACTCTTTACACCTGCAATGAAACCACGTTTAACTCAGCAAAGGAAAAATATTTATCTGCTTTGGAATTTTCAGAAAACCCAATAAGCGAAAAGGCTTTAGTTTACGGCGTTATAAAGTGATAGAAATTTTCGAAAAGCAGAAATTAACGGGAGCATAATATGAAAAAAATCTTTGAAAAATATGAAACGTTTTTTTGCATATTTCTGATTGTTTTATATCTTGTAGCAAACTCATTGTGCTTACAAAGCTTTGGGTCTAACGATTACAGAACGGCTATTGTCAATACTCTTTTATCGCTTGGGCTGATAGGTTTGATGATAGGCTTAAAAAGAACCTCATATTACGGCTTAACAAAGGTCAAGGATCCGAAAAAGTATTTGTTTTTCATACCCTTGATATTGATTGTTTCGGTTAATGTCTGGAACGGAATCAATATAAATCACAGCTACAGTGAAATAATATTTCACACTATTATTATGCTGAACGTGGGCTTTATAGAGGAAGTCGTTTTCCGAGGCTTTTTATTTAAAATGATGGCAAAGGATAACGTAAAGCTTGCAATAGCAGTCAGCACAATTACCTTTGGTATAGGTCATATTCTTAATTTATTTAACGGTGCAGAGGTTTTGCCAACCTTATTGCAAATAGGCTATGCTACGGCAATTGGCTATCTTTTTGTGATTATATTTTATAAAAGTAAATCCCTTGTGCCGTGTATAATCGCCCATTCCCTTAACAACTCACTTTCAATTCTCAACGTAGAAAACAAGCTTTCTCTTTACGTTATACCCGTGTTTCTGATGATAGTCCCCACCGTGTATGCGATATACATAAATAAAACTGTAAAAGATGAGTGAATTGAAAAATTTCAATGAAATAAAAAGCTTTGCTTAAAAGCGTAACCACACCCTATTCCAAAAAATTGGAGTAGGGTGTGGTTATTTAGTTTACTTGTACTATATCAATATACCTATTATATTGACAAAAATTTCCAATGGGGGTAAAATAAATTCGGTTTGGTATGTCCAAATTTATATGAGTAATTTTATAGTTTCAATGATATAAAGATTTAAAAGAGGTATTGGTATGAAAAACGCATTAAAAAGAAGTTTATCTATCCTTCTCGCTATAACAATCATCTTCAGCTCTGCTTACGTAGGGCTTGGGGATATTGATTTTAGCGGGATTTTTGCGGTCAGAGCAAAAGCGGCAAGTGAAAGTGCTTTGTCTTTTACTTTAAATGATGATGGTCAGTCATATTCGGTAACTCATTGTAGTATGAATGCAAGTGGCGAAATTGTTATACCAAAAACTTACAATGGATTTCCAGTAACGAGTATAGGTGATTATGCTTTCTCTGATTGTACAAGCCTTACCTCAATCATAATCGGTGATAGTGTAACTAGTATAGGTGATAGAGCTTTCTTTCGTTGCACAAGCCTTACCTCAATCACAATCGGCGATAGTGTAACAAGTATAGGTATTGTAGCTTTCGAGCGTTGTGACAGGCTTACCTCAATAAATGTGAATGAAAATAACGAGATGTTTTCATCTATTGACGGGGTGTTATTTGATAAAGATAAAAAAACATTATTTCAGTATCCACTAGGTAAAATAGAAACGTCTTACACAATTTCAGATAGTGTAACGAGTATAGGTAATTATGCTTTCTTGGGTTGCGTCAGCCTAACCTCAATCACAATAGGTAATAATGTAACAAGTATAGGCGATTGTGCTTTTAATCATTGCTATAGCCTTACCTCAATAAATGTGAATGAAAATAACGAGATGTTTTCATCTATTGATGGAGTGTTAATTGATAAGGATAAAAAAACATTAGTTCAGTATCCTTTAGGTAAAATAGAAACGTCTTACACAATTCCGGATAGTGTAACGAGTATAGGTGGCAGTGCTTTTGTTGGTTGCGAAAGCCTTACCTCAATCACAATAGGTGATAATGTAACAAGTATAGGCGATTGGGCTTTCAATTGGTGTACAAGCCTTACCTCAATCACAATTCCGGATAGCGTAACGAGTATAGGTGATTATGCTTTCTATTATTGCGAAAGCCTAACCTCAATTACAATCGGTGATAGTGTTACTGATATAGGTGCTTTTGCTTTTGGGGATTGTACAGGCCTTACCTCAATCACAATTCCTGATAGCGTGATAAGGATAGGTAGCAATGCTTTCGAATATTGTGACAAACTGACCTCAATCACACTCCCCGATAGTGTAACGAGTATAGGTGCTTATGCTTTCTGGAATACGGCATATTACAACAATAACAGTAATTGGGGAAATAATGTGTTGTATATAAATAACCATTTGATAAAAGCGAAAACTTCAATTACAGGTGCTTGTGAAATAAAAAATGGTACAAAAAGTATTGCTGGAAACGCTTTCGATGATTGCACAAGTCTTACCTCAATCACAATTCCTGATAGTGTAACAAGTATAGGTAAGCATGCTTTCTATACTTGTTCAAAACTCACCACAATCACAATCGGTGGTAGTGTAAAAAGTATAGGTGATTCTGCTTTCAAGGATTGCACAAAACTTAAATATGTTTTTTACTCCGGTACAGAAGAAATTTGGTCGAAAATTCAATTTGGTACCGATAATAGTTATATATTAAACGCTTCAATACATTATTCTTCTACAGGTGAGCATAGTTTTTCAAACGAATGGGTTATTGATAAAGAACCTACTTGTACCGAGGATGGTTCAAAATCCCACCATTGTTCTCGATGTGATGAAAAGAGTGATATTACCTCAATTGTTGCTACGGGACATAATTATGTTGGCAATATATGTTCTATTTGTGGACAAACTATCGGGATGGAATATCTGGAGTTTGAATTGAATAGTGATGGTCAGTCATATTCGGTAACTGATTGTAATAGCGATGCAGGTGGCGAAATTATTATATCAAAAACCTACAAAGGATTTCCAGTAACGAGTATAGGTGATTATGCTTTTTATAATTGCACAAGCCTTACCTCAATCATAATCCCAGATAGTGTAACGAGTATAGGTGATTATGCTTTTTATAATTGCGAAGGTCTTACCTCAATTACAATCCCAGATAGTGTAACAAGAATGGGTCAGTATGCTTTCGGTTATTGCACAAGCCTAACCTCGGTTACGATAGGTGACAGTGTAACAAGTATAAGTTGGTATGCTTTCAGTGATTGCACAAGCCTAACCTCGGTTACGATAGGTGACAGTGTAACGAGTATAAGTTATGAGGCTTTCGATAATTGTTCAAGTCTTACTAAAGTAAATATAAGTGATATAGCAGCATGGTGTGAAATTGATTTTTATAACTCTTCCTCAAACCCACTATGCTATGCAAAAAACTTATATTTAAATGATATTTTGATTACTGATTTAGTAATCCCGGATAGTGTAACAAGTATAGGTGATTATGCTTTCCGTTATTGCACAAATCTAACTTCAATTACAATCCCGGATAGTGTAACGAGTATAGGTGATTATGCTTTCTATTATTGCGATAGCCTAACCTCAATCGCAATCGATAATAGTGTAACAAGTATAGGTGATTATGCTTTTTATAATTGCGAAAGTCTTACCTCAATTACAATCCCGGATAGTGTAACAAGTATGGGTCAGTATGCTTTCGATAATTGTTCAAGTCTTACTAAAGTAAATATAAGTGATGTTGGTGCTTGGTGTGAAATTAAATTTTCTAATTCCGATTCAAACCCATTATATTATGCAAAAAACTTATATTTAAATGATGTTTTGGTTGTTGATTTAATAATTCCAGAAGGTGTAACAAATATTGGTAGTTATGCTTTCTATAAGTGCACAAGCCTTACTTCAATCACAATCCCGGATAGTGTAACGAGTATAGGTGATTATGCTTTCTATTATTGCGATAGCCTAACCTCAATCGCAATCGATAATGGTGTAACAAGTATAGGTGATTATGCTTTCTATTATTGCGAAAGTCTTACCTCAATTACAATCCCAGATAGTGTAACAAGTATGGGTCAGTATGCTTTCGGTTATTGCGATAGCCTTATCTCAATCGCAATTCCTGATAGTGTAACAAGTATAGGTGATTCTGCTTTCAGTGGTTGCACAAGACTTACCTCAATCACAATTCCCGATAGTGTAACAAGTATAGGTAATAGAGCCTTCTCTAATTGCTCAAGCATTACCTCAATCACAATTCCTGATAGTGTAACGAGTATAGGTGGTTCTGCTTACCGTGATTGCACAAGCCTAACCTCAATCAAAATTCCTGATAGTGTAACAAGTATAGGTGATTATGTTTTCTATTATTGTAGAAATCTTACATTAATTGCAATTCCTGATAGTGTAACGAGTATAGGTGGTTCTGCTTTCCGTTATTGCACAAGCCTAACCTCAATCGCAATCGGTAATGGTGTAACAAGTATAGGTGATTCTGCTTTCGAGGGTTGCACAAAGCTTAAATATGTTTTTTACTCCGGTACAGAAGAGGATTGGTCAAAAATTCAATTCGGTACCAGCAATAGTTATTTGTTAAATACTCCAATACATTATTCTTCTATAGGTGAGCATAGCTTTGGTGAATGGCAGGTAAGAACAGAACCAACTTGTACTGAAAATGGTATTGAATATAGAATTTGCTCAGTTTGTAAAAAAGAAGAAACAAAGACAATTCCATTGCTTGGTCATAACTTTTCAAACGAATGGACAATTGATAAAGCAGAAACTTGTACAGAAGCGGGTTCAAAATCTCATCATTGCACGCGTTGTAGCGTAAAGAAAGATGTCACGACTATTGATGCGAAAGGTCACAGCTTTGGTTCTTGGTACACAAGAACAGAGGCTACATGTACTACTGATGGAATTAAATATCGTACTTGTTCAACTTGTTTAAAAGAAGAAAGAGAAACAATTGCAAAATTGGGTCATAACTTTTCAAACGAATGGACAATTGATAAAGAACCAACTTGTACAGTAACTGGCTCAAAATCACACCATTGCTCACGGTGTGCATATAAAAGTAATGTAACAGTTATTGGTGCTTTAGGTCACAGTTATAGTGATTGGATTATTGATTTAGATGCAACTTGTACAAATGATGGCACAAAACACAAAACATGTTCTGTTTGTGGCGATGTAGTAATCGAAACAATTTATTCAAATGGTCATAGTTATTCAAATGAATGGACAATTGACGTTGAAGCAACTTGTACTGAAAACGGAAGCAAATCTCATCATTGTATAATTTGCGATGATAAAACGGATGTTACCGTTATTGTTTCAAGTGGTCACAACTATGTAGTTACAGAGGCTTTGAGTGTTCATCCTCATACAGTTTCTTATAAATGCTCATATTGTGAAGATGAAAAAACAGAAACACCCGTTGTTTCAGCTTGTGTTGAATGTAACTTTACAATTACGGCAATTGATTTAAGTAGTTATAAACTTATATCGTATACAGGAACTGAAACTGATGTTGTAATTCCGACTGAATATAATGGTTATAAAATAACAACAATAGCAAATTCTTGTTTCAAAAACAATAAAAATATTACATCTGTTAAAATTCCAGAAGACGTAACTTCAATCGGCTCTCTTGCGTTTATGAGTTGTACTTCGCTTGAAAAGGTTTATATTCCTGCAAGCGTAACAAGCATAGGCACTCAGGCCTTCTATGGTTTTACAGGTACAATTTACTGCACAAAAAATAGCTTTGCACATGAATATGCAGTTGCAAATAACATTGATTATGTTCTTTTAAGCATATCTGAAACTGAAACCACACGAATTGAATATGATAACTTCTTGATTTACACTAGTGTTCAGAGCTGTGCGGATATTTTAGATATCTTAGATGTTTCGGAAAATGCTATTGCTATTCCTACAGCAAGCTATGTTTATGGCAATCTTGAGCTTTGCGGTACGGGTACAATTGTTACCGTCTTTGATGGTGATGAATTTATCGGTGATTTCACTTTAATCGTTGAAGGCGATACCAACGGCGATAGTATTTGCAACGTTCTCGATGCCTTTGAAGCAGAACGTGCATCAAGTGGTCATATTGAGCTTGAAGGAGCATTCGCAATGGCGGCAGACAGTAACTCAGATGATACCATTGATATCAACGATTATCAGGCAATCGTAAACAAAGCTTTAGCATCGTAATAGTATAAAAAATAACCGACACCATCTTTTTTGAAGATGATGTCGGTTTTTCTTTGGTTAAATTAAATCTTCATAAGATTCGGGATGCCCTTGATAACTGAGGGGATTGCTTTAACAATCATAACTGTAACACCTCTTACGAGAGGCTTCTTGTCGTTAAGAATGTCAAGAAGCTGTTCAGCCATTTTAGGACTGAAAATGCCGAAGCTCATTGAGATAAGATTTTTGATAGGTAACTGTAAAGCAATACCCGAAGCCATACTGCTTTCGCCAACAAGCTTTTTGATAAGGCCAACGATTTTAGCACCGTTTTTACCTGCTGCTGAATCTTCAATTGTGTTAACAAGTGTAAGATTGGGGTATGCCTTGATTTCGCGAGGGGGAAGAGCTCTGCCGAGAACGGAAACGAATTCCTCATCTGTGATATCCGTAATATCAGCTGTGTAATATTTAGCGGCTGTTGCTCTGTAATCGGGGATTACTGCTTCAACGGTTGATTCAACGTTAAGCTCTGCTGTAAGCTTAATATCACGGCTTGAAGCACCAACGTTAATTGTAAATTTACCGCTTTCAACGTGCCAATCGTGGATATTTACGTTGTAGTAAGCAAATGAACGTTTGTCAAGCTCAATTGAAATCTCTTTTTCTTCGCCTGCTTTAAGGAATACCTTCTTGAAGCCTTTAAGCTCCTGCTTGGGTCTGTAGATTGTGCTTTCGTTATCAGTTACGTAAACCTGAGCAACCTCTGCACCGTCAACGTCGCTAACATTTTTAATCTTGAAAGAAACTGTTACCTTGTCAGTATCTTTAATTGAATCAGCTGAAAGCTTAATATCAGAATACTGGAAGTTTGAATATGAAAGACCGTAGCCGAAGGGGAAAAGAACGTTTTTCTCTGCTGTGTCATAGTATCTGTAGCCAACGAATACGCTTTCCTTGTATTCAACTGAAGCGGTGTAACCGGGGTAGTAGTTGTAAGAGGGGTTGTCAGAAAGTGCAAGAGGATATGTTTCAGCGAGCTTACCGCTGGGGTTAACGTCACCGAAGAGGATATCCGCTGCAGCACTGCCTGAAGCCTCACCGCCGAGGATAAGGTTAAGAATACCCTTTGCTTTATCTGCCCAAGGCATTTCAACTGCTGAACCGCCTGAAAGAGCAACGATAACGTTTTCGTTTACTGCGCTAACTGCTTCAACGAGCTTGATATGAAGAGGGGGGATACCGAGATGACGACGGTCGAAGCCCTCTGACTCAAACTCTTCTGTAAGACCGATAAAGAGAATTACTGCATCCTTACCCTTTGCTGCTGCAACTGCTTCTGCAATAAATGCATCATCAGAAACTTTATTTTTCTTTGCTGTTGAGTAACCGGGAGCATAAGTAACCTTTGCACCTTTAGCGATAATTTCATCATAAGCACAGTCAACCTTGATAGCGTTAACAAGAGAAGAGCCTGCACCTTGATAACGGGGCTTTTTAGCCATTTCACCGATAACTGCAACGTTTGCATCCTTTTTAAGAGGAAGAATGTTTCCTTCGTTTTTAAGAAGCACCATACACTGAGAAGCAATTTCACGGGCTTTCTTATGGTGAGCATCTTTATCGTATGTATAATCGCCGAGAACGTTTTTAGCACGCATAATAACGTGAAGCACGTTATCAACCATTTTATCAAGATACTCTTCGGGAATTCTGCCGTCCTTAACTGCTTCAACAATCTGAGCGTTACCGAGGCCGTTTGAGGTAGGCATTTCAAGCTCCTGACCTGCTAAAAGACCTGCAACTCTGTCGTTTTCTGCACCCCAGTCAGTAACAATCATACCCTTGTAGCCCCATTCGTCACGAAGAACGTCTGTAAGGAGCCATTTGTTTTCTGCGCAATATGTACCGTTAAGACGGTTATAAGCGTTCATTATTGTCCAGGGCTGAGCCTGCTTAACTGTTTTTTCGAAAGAAGTAAGATAAATTTCTCTTAATGCACGCTCGTCAATAACGCTGTCGCAGGTCATACGTCTTGTTTCCTGGTTGTTACCTGCAAAGTGCTTGAGAGATGTGCCGATTCCCTTTGACTGAACACCGTTTACGAATGCAGCAGAAATTTCACCTGCAAGATAGGGGTCTTCAGAGAAATATTCAAAGTTTCTTCCGCAAAGGGGAGAACGCTTGATGTTAGTACCGGGTCCTAAAAGAACGCTAACCTGCTCTTTAAGACATTCTTCGCCGAGAAGAACACCCATTTCATAAATAAGGTCGGGGTCCCATGAGCAAGCGGTTGTAGCCGCTGTAGGATAGCAGATTGCAGGAACGCCTTTAAGGCTTGTTGCCTGCTCCTTATCCATTTTTTCAGCACGCTTTCTGATACCGTGAGGGCCGTCAGTCCACATAACAACAGGGATACCTAATTTTTCGATACCGACTGTATGCCAGTAGTCAAGACCTGAACAGAAGCTTGCCTTCTCTTCAAGAGTCATTTGTTTAATGAGTTCTGCGTATTTCATACCTTACCTCCGTCTAATAATTAGTAAAATAACATTATACACATTAATAATATCATACAAAATATACCATTTCAAGAGTTATTTATTTGTTCTTTATGTTGATTTTGCTTGTTTGCTATGATAATATTTAGATATCTTAAGAGTGGAGGTCATTATGCTTTACAAGAAGAATTCAACCCCGTCATTAAACGACGGGTTATTTAAAAATCCTACAAGTGAATACAGAGGCACACCCTTCTGGGCTTGGAATAATATGCTTACCGCTGAAGAGCTTCAAAGACAGATTGACGTTTTCAAGGAAATGGGTCTTGGCGGCTTTCATATGCATGTAAGAACAGGTCTTAAAAACAAATATTTAAGCGATGAATATATGGAGCTTGTTAAGACTTGTGTTGAAAAAGCAAAGAAAGAGGATATGCTTGCATGGCTTTACGACGAGGACAGATGGCCTTCCGGTGCGGCAGGCGGTCTTGTTACCTGCGATGAAAGATTCAGAGCAAGAAGTCTTCTTTTTACAACAAATTTAAAAGGTGAGGCTTACCGCTTTGGTGATCTGTCTCGCTCTGAAGCTTCAAGAAGCGGAAACGGTGCTTTACTTGCTTGCTACGACGTTATTCTTGATAAAGACGGGTATCTTGAGTCTTATAAAAGAATAAATGCAGATGATGAAGCAGAGGGTACAAAGTGGTACGCTCTTTTAGAGGTTTACAGTCCGAATAGCTGGCATAATGACCAGACATACGTTGATACTCTCAATAAGGATGCTATTGAAAGATTTATTGAGGTAACTCACGAGAAATATAAAGAAAAGGTTGGCTACGAGTTTGATAAAACCGTTCCTGCTATTTTTACAGACGAGCCTCAGTTTACAAGAAAACAGGTCTTTGAAAATTCATTTGACAAAGATGACGTGTTTATGCCTTGGACTGATAAAGTTCCCGAGCTTTACGAAAAGGCTTATGGTGCAGACATTTTTGAAACGCTTCCCGAAATTTTCTGGGATTTACCCAAGAGTGCCCCCTCAATTCACCGTTACCGTTACCACGATTTTATTGCCGAGTTATTTGCACAGTCTTTTGCTGATACGGTAGGCTCTTGGTGCGGTGAAAACGGTATCGCTCTTACGGGTCATATGATGGAAGAGCCTACCTTACATAGCCAGACCGCCGCTTTAGGTGAAGCTATGAGGTCTTACAGAAGCTTTCAGCTTCCCGGCATAGATTTACTTTGTAACAGTCACGAATATACAACCGCAAAGCAGGCACAGTCTGCGGCACATCAGTTCGGTTATGAGGGCGTTCTTTCCGAGCTTTACGGCGTTACAGGTTGGGATTGCGATTTCAGAACTTATAAGCATCAGGGCGACTGGCAGGCGGCTCTGGGTATTACAATAAGAGTACCTCATCTTTCTTGGTACGCTATGGCAGGTGAAGCAAAGCGTGACTACCCTGCATCTATTTCGTATCAGTCACCTTGGTATAAAGAATACAATGCAATTGAAGACCATTTCGCAAGAGTTAATACTGCCCTTACAAGAGGTAAGCCCGTGGTTAAGGTTGGCGTTATTCACCCCGTTGAAAGCTTCTGGCTTCATTGGGGACCAAACGATAAATCTAACATTTTCCGCGATGGTATTGATGAAAAATTCCTTGACCTCACAAAGTGGCTTCTTGAGGGTAGCATTGACTTTGACTTTATTTCAGAATCACTTTTACCAACTCTTTGCGAAAAGGGTACTGCACCCTTAAAGGTTGGTAAAATGGAATACGATACTATTATCGTGCCCGGTTGCGAAACCCTTCGTTCTTCTACTCTTGAAAGACTTGAAGAGTTCCGTAAAAACGGCGGTAGACTTCTTTTCCTAGGTGAAGCCCCTGCACTTTGCGATGCTGTTGTAAGCGATAGGGGTAAAAAGCTTTACGATCTTTCCGAAAAAGCCGATTACACCCGTTCTGCAATTATTACCGCAATGGAAAAAGACAAAATAGTAACCATTCGTAGCTACGACGGTACTCTTACCGATAACCTTATTTATCAGCTTCGTCAGGATGAAGACTGCAAATGGCTTTTCGTTTGCTATGATAAAGAGCCTTACAATAAGGACGTTGACAGAGGGGATTATATTAAAATAACCGTTGAGGGCGAATATTCAGTATTGACCTACGATACCGAAAACGGCGAAATTTACCCCGCAGTATTCACAACTGAAAACGGCAAAACAGTTATTGACGAGCATACATACGGTTACGATTCAAGGCTTTATAAGCTTGTTAAAGCGGGCGAGGTAGAGTCTGCTGAAAAAAATGACAAAGAGACTTTGAAGTCTGTTTTAGCGTCAGGTCTTGTTGATTATGAGCTTTCAGAGGAAAATATCCTTCTTCTTGATATGGCAGAATTCAAAATAGAGGGTGAAGAAGAGTTTTCACCTGCTGAAGAAATTCTTCGTCTTGACAATATCTGCCGTGAAAGATTAGGTCTTAAGGAAAGAGGCGGAGCCGTTGTTCAGCCTTGGGTTTACGGTGAACAGCCTCACGTAAGCAAGGTAACCCTTAAATACACCTTTAACAGTGAAATTGATTACAGCGGTGCTTTCCTTGCTCTCGAGGATGCAAAGGATGCAGAAATCGTTTTCAACGGTGAAAAAGTACCGTCAGAAATCAAGGGCACCTACGTTGATATTTCTATTTTCAAGATTGCTTTACCCGATATCAAAAAAGGTGTAAACGTTTTAGAGATAACCTATCCCTTCGGTCCTTCTGCAAACCTTGAGTCAGTATATATTCTCGGTTATTTCGGTGTGAAAGTAGCGGGCAGATATGCTTCAATTACATCACTTCCCGAGAAGCTTGCTTTCGGCTCAGTTCTTTCGCAAGGACTTCCCTTCTACAGCGGTGCAATTACTTATAAAATACCCGTTAAAGCAGAAAACGGAAAAATTAAGGTTTGTGCCTCTGATTACCGCGGAGCACTTATAAGCGTTGAGCTTGACGGCGAGAAAAAAGGTAATATAATTTACCCGCCCTACGAGCTTGAAATAAAAGACGTTGCCGACGGAGACCATACCGTAGGTTTGAAGCTGTATATTCACCGTTACAACTCAATGGGCCCTGTGCATCTTGTAAACGTTTTAGAAAGCTGGCACGGTCCTGACGCTTGGAGAAGCGAGGGCATAAACTGGAGCTACGAATACGTTTTAAGAACAACAGGTATCCTCAAAGCACCGGGGATAATAAAATAAAAATAAAGTCCCTGTGCAGTTTGAATGAACTTCGCAGGGGCTTATTTTATTCTCACACAAAAACTTTCTTCGCAAGCCATGCTCTGACTTTTTTGCTTTTGTTTGCGTATAACCAAAAGAATACGAGGGCGATACAGCAAATATCTGCAATCACAAGAATTTCACAACCGATTATTCTGTTGTTTAAATAAAGGCAAAGTGCAGATACGGAAAGGGTAATAACCAAATCAATAAAGAAATGAAGAATCTTTGACGTCCAATGGCGTTTTCTTTGGCGGTACCAATAAATGAAATACAAAACACAAAGTGAAACTATTGCAATTATAGGTACTGCAATACCGAAATACCATTTTTCACCGCCTAAGTTTTTAGCGTAAAAAACTGCAACGTATAAAGCGGTAGCTAAAGTATCAAAGCCCCACATAAGATAGGGACGAAGCTTTGACGTTAAAAACGGAAAAACAAACATTATCCATAAAAGAAGGCTTGTTGATGCAAGGTAAATAAACCAAAGGTTTTCAGGGTCAAAGAAAAGGTTAAGTAATGCACAAACAAGGTTCGGTATAAGAATAACAAAAGAAATTACTAAAGCAATAAATTTCGTTTTAACCTCTTTCGGAACAATAGGAGTATCTGAAAAAGGCGTTTTGGCTTCGGTGTCAGTTGTTTTTATATTAGGGTTATAAATGGGCGTGTCGCAAAGGGCACATTTTTTTGCACTTGCATCAAGCTCAACACCGCAATTAACACAGTATGACATAAAAGTCTCCTTTATGAATTATTCTCTGTTGCTTTCTATTTTAACGTGAAGACCCATTTTTACAAGGCGGGTGAAAAATTCACGTTCAATATCATTCTCTTCATATATGTTAGCAAACGTAAACATAAGCTTGTCCTCAAAGGTTGCTATGCCGCATCTTGCTGCGTTAAGCTTACCCGGTCCCGGCATGAGATAAACCTTTTCAATATGCTCCTTCATATCCTCGGGAAGCTTTACCGCACCTAAATTTGAAAGTAAAGAGGTGGTGGTTTGCTCGGCGGTTATGAGGAATGAAATGCCTACGCCTAAATCCTTAATAGCAAGGGGCAAATATTTTAAAACAGGGTTTCTTTCAAGGCCTAAATTCGCCGTTACCATAGCGTTAAGCTTTTTCTCATCGTTTGCAAGGCGAAGCTGCAAAGCAACTGTTTTTAAAAGCTCGTCAAAGGTGTATTCACCTAAATTAGGGTCTACCTTTACTCTTAAGCAAATTGAGTAATTTCTTAAGGTTTCAGAGCCGTAGGTGCCTCGTAAATCAATAGGCACCTGAACGGAAACCTCTTTAAGCTTTTTCTTTTCTTTTAATTGTTTCTGACAGTGAACGTCAAGAAGTAAGGCTGCAAAAAACTCAGTAATAGTTACGCCTTTTGATTTCGTTATTTTATGAAGCTCTGAGAATGAAATTGTACCTGCGGTAATGTTGACCATGTGTTTTGGTAATTTCGTTCCCACCGCATGATAAACCCATTTATCACTTCTTTTAATTTTACCGTGAGAGGATGCATTTTTTGCAAAGGAATCCTCAAGCTCTCTTTTTGTAGGTTCCTCATTTATATCGAGAACAAATCCGCCCGTTGAAATTGTATGACCTAAAAGACGAAGGTACTCCGCTACAAGAGTGCAGGTGAAAACAGAGGCACCGTGACCGTCTGAAAGGGCGTGATAGGTATCTACCGCAATTTTTTTGCCGTGATAATAAACTCTGAAAAGATAGCCGTCATTTTCTTTGAATTTAACTCTATGACAAGGGTTTTTAACGTCGGGATTTACCGACGGGCATTTTGTAGGATTCTTTTCAAAATAATACCAAAACAAGCCTCGTCTTATTCGAACGTCAAATTCGGGAAAACGAGGCATAATTCTTTCTAAAGCGGTTTTCAAGACGTCAGGGTCAACCTCAGTCTTTAATTCAACAGAAAATCTGAAAATATTAGACCAGGTGCTTGTGTTCTGACCGGGGAAAACCGAAGCAGCATTATCAAGTTTAAACCATTCAGGTAACTGAGAGTTTCTTTTTTTAGGAGCTTTAGCTTCTGTCACGGTAATTCTCCTGTAGTTAAGTTTGTTTTGTGGAATCAGCCGATTTTAACGGCATCCTTGATTTTGATTTTTCCAACGAAGGGGATTTTCAAAAAACCGTTGCATTTGTCGTCGGTAAAGGTAAGGTTAACGTCAACTGCTTTGCCGGGGAATTCGTCAATTTCTGCTTTTGCAATAATAGTGTCAACCTCTACGATAACGTCCTTAAGCTCAATATCGGGCATTTCGAAATCGTTGTTTTCAAGCTCAATATCAATTTCGTAATTACCGTCATCGTCTTTAATTTCGAAAACAGCAACACCGGTGTAAAACATATGATCGATGTTTACTTTGTATTTACCAAGACCTAACATAATATAACCTCCGTAAGAGAAATATTTTTAGAGTGGGTTAATCTGTATCCAATCAAAACCAACTGATAACGCCTGATGCGTGTTGTAAAATTCTTAAGGCGTCATTCATTGTGATTTTGCCGTCAGAAGAGTAATCAACGTTGGCAACTGCCGCTTGAGCTTCGGTTAAGCTAAGCGTACCTGAAGCGGCGTGAAGAGCGGCTCTTGCATCAAAAAGATTTACAACTCCATTACCGTCAAGGTCGCCCATAACATCATATACGGTGTTTGCAAGAATAAGAAATCTACCGGTGTAGTTAACCTGTGTGCCTATAAATTTTGTGTGAGGTGAGCCGTTTACGCAAATTGAATTCCATGAATTTGCGTTATAAATTTTTGCACCTAATGGTTTTATATGCTCGGGTAAACCGTTGAATCTTATAATAATATTGCCGTTAGGCTGAAATTCCTGACCGTTGCAGTATAGCTTAATATCATAGCAATATGCTTCAGTAAATCTTGTTGTAACGTTATGCGCAACTGTTGTGGGGTCAACGGGGGTTGCAACAACCTCAACGTTACCCTCGGGTAAAATTCCGTATGCATCGTATACGGTAACCTTTGAATTAGTGTCGGTAACAGTGCGGAATGCGTTTATTACATGTAAGGGAAGACCAAGATATCTTAAATAGTAGTATGCGTAGGTGTTTTTTACACAGGATATACCTTCTGTAAAATAATAAAATTTGTTGTTATGAGAATCAATACCACCTAAAAAAGTATTTTCATGTATTCTACTAACAGAAAACGGTAAATCAAGGTGCTTGAGAGCTCTGCAATAAGAGAGAGAATAGTCGCCAAGAATCTGAAGATTATCGCTTAAACGTAAGCTTGAAAGGTTCCAGCAATATGAAAACGCGTATGTTTCAAGCTCTGTTACACTGTTTGCCATATCAACACTTGTTAAGTTATAACAGTGGTCAAAAGCCGTAGATTCAACTTTTTTAACACCGTAGGGCATAGCAAAATGACCGCCTCTTCCGGCAGGGAAGCTTAAAAGAGTGTTTAGGCTTCCGTAAGCATCTAAGGTGTAGAGCACGCCGTCTATTGATTTTAAGCTTGTGTTATTGGGGTCAACGTCAATTGTATAAAGAGAAGTGCAAAGGTTAAAGGGATTTCCTGAAATTGAAGTAACCGTTGCAGGAATATATACATATGTAATGTTACTGTTACCTTTAAACGCAGTACCTGCAATAACTGAAACGGGTAAGCCGTTTATATAAGCGGGTATAACAACCTGTGAAGCATAGCCGTTGTATTTCGTTATAACAACCTTTTGAGGATTGTTTGCAGGGACAACTCTGTAATCAAATTCATTAGCCGAAGCTACAACGAGTGTAACACTTTTGGCGTTGTCAGCGGCAAAAGCATTAATGTCTGAAAACAAAGTGCAGGAAGTTAATATGCAAATGCATAACAAATAGCACAAAATTCGTTTTTTATTCAAAAGGGTCACGTCCTTATTCAAAATTATATTTCAAGATAGGCTTTTTTAATCATAATTCAACAAATACAATTATACTATATGTAAAAATCAAATTCAATGTAATCTTTTAACAAATATAAAAAGAAAAATATGTTAGTATTGAATGTGAGAAGTCGAGTAAAGTTGGATTTAAATGCTTATATAGAAATTTAGTAAAAAAGGGGATAAAAAAGCAAAGCTCCGAAGACAAGCTTCGGAGCGTTATGCTTTAAGTGTTAACTTAGATAGCGCGGGTAACCTTACCGGAGCGCAAGCAGCGTGTGCAAGCATAAACTCTACGGGGAGAGCCGTTAACGATTGCTTTTACTCTTTTAACGTTGGGCTTCCAAGTTCTGTTTGAACGTCTGTGTGAGTGAGAAACCTTGATGCCGAAAGCAACTTCCTTGTTGCAAAATTCACATTTTGCCATTGAGCTGCACCTCCTTCAAAAATTTTCAAATAAAGTCTAAACATAAGACAACGAACGTATAATATCACCTTTTGATTGCAAATGCAAGTGTTTTTTTCACAAATTAGCGTATTTTATGAACTTTCACATAATATTGATGCAAATATTTAAAAATTTTTTTGAAAATTGCTTGATTTTTACAGATGCATCATATATAATAGCACCGTAACCGAACATTTGTACACTTTTAAAAGGAGTAAAAACTATGGCAGAAAGAACAGAAAAAACAAAAGCACTTGAAACAGCGCTTTCCCAGATAGAAAAGAATTTCGGTAAAGGTGCTATTATGCGTCTTGGCGAAAATGCCGGTCTTAACGTTGAGGCTATCCCAACAGGCTCAATAGCACTTGATGCTGCAACAGGTATCGGCGGTCTTCCCCGTGGCAGAATCGTTGAAATTTACGGTCCTGAAAGCTCAGGTAAAACAACTCTCGCTCTTCACGTTGTTGCAGAGGCACAGAAAATGGGTGGCGAGGCTGCATTTATTGATGCTGAGCATGCTCTTGATCCCGTATATGCAGCTGCTTTAGGCGTTGATATTGATTCCCTTCTCGTTTCACAGCCTGATAACGGTGAACAGGCTCTTGAAATTACAGAGTATCTTGCTCGTTCGGGAGCGCTTGACGTTATTGTCGTTGACTCTGTTGCAGCTCTTGTTCCCAAGGCAGAAATTGAGGGCGAAATGGGTGATTCTCACGTAGGTCTTCACGCCCGTCTTATGTCGCAGGCATTAAGAAAATTAACAGGTGCAATTTCAAAATCAAACACAGTTGTTATCTTTATCAACCAGCTTCGTGAAAAGGTTGGCGTTATTTACGGCAACCCCGAGGTTACAACAGGCGGAAGAGCATTAAAATTCTATTCAACTATCCGCATAGACGTAAGAAGAGTTGAGCAGCTCAAGGGCCCCGGTAACGAATTTATCGGCTCACGTACAAGAGCAAAAATCGTCAAAAATAAAGTTGCTCCTCCCTTTAAAGAGGCAGAGTTTGACATTATGTTTGGCGAGGGTATTTCTAAATACGGCGAGCTTCTTGACCTTGCAGTAAAAATGGAAGTAATAAGAAAAAGCGGTGCTTGGTTCTATTACGGCGAGGAAAGACTCGGTCAGGGCAGAGATAACGTTAAAGAATATATCAGAAACACCCCCGAATTCTGTGCTGAAATTGAGGGTAAGGTTCGCGAAAATATTCAGACGCTTATTTCCGCAAGAAACCCAATTTCAAGAAGAGAGCAGGTTGCCCCCGCTCCCGCAGAGGACGTTACAAAAGAAAAGGCAAGAGCAAAGATTGATATTGCTGTTGATGACGACGAATAATAATGATAATTACTTCAAAGCAGGGTAACGGCAACAAGATTCATATCTATATTGACGGCGAGTATACCCTTACAGTTTATGACGATTATTGGTACTATAACGGCTTTAAAGACGGTACTGAAATTACAGAAGAAGAGCTTGCTTCCTTGAAAGAGGAGGCAGGCTTTCGCTCTGCTTATGAGAAGGGTATTACCTATCTTTCTATGAGAGCATATTCAAGAAAAGAGATTTACGATAAGCTTAAATTGAAATATGGCAAGGAAAGTGCCGAAAGAGCAATAGAAAAAATGCTCGACAGAGGCTATATTGATGATGAAAGCTTTTGCAAAGAGTATGCAAGGTATCTTTTTGAAGTTAAAAAATATGATGTAAAGAGGATAATTTACGAGCTGAAAAGCAAAGGAATTGACTCTGAAACTATAGATAATACAATTAAAACTCTTGACAACGAGCCGATTTCGCGTATTATAGAAATGTTAAGGACAAAATACTATAATAAAGCAGAAACGGAAAAGGATAGAAAAAAACTTGTAAACCGTTTCGTAAGAATGGGTTATTCCTTCCGCGATATAAGAGAAGCTTTTTCAGAGTGCGAAATAGAGTTTCCGTCGGTGTGAGTAATCTAAAACTAATGAGGTGAATGTTATGTCACGAAAAATCGGAATGATAAGTCTTGGTTGTCCCAAAAATCAGGTGGATGCTGAAATTATGCTTAAAAAGCTTGTGGATGCAGGCTATGTGCTTGTTCAGGATGCTGACAAGGCTGATATTGTTATCGTAAACACCTGCGGTTTTATTGAGGATGCAAAGAAAGAATCTATCGATGCAATTCTTGAAATGGCAGATTTAAAGGAAGACGGAATTCTCAAAAAGATTCTCGTTACAGGCTGCCTTGCTCAAAGATATGCCGATGAGGTTATCAGCGAAATTCCCGAGGTTGACGGCGTTATCGGTATCGGTGCTAATGCAGATATAGTAGCCGTTTGCGATGCGATTTTTGAAAATGACTATGTTTACAGCAGCTTCCCCGATAAAGAGCTTCTTCCTCTTGACGGTGGCAGAATTCTTACAACACCGGAATATACTGCATATCTTAAAATTGCAGACGGTTGTTCAAATTGTTGCTCTTACTGTGCAATTCCCTCTATCAGAGGTGCTTTCAGAAGCAGAAAAATGGATGACGTACTTGAAGAGGCAAATGCTCTTTGCGAAAAGGGTGTAAAGGAAATTATTCTTGTTGCGCAGGATACTACCCGTTACGGTGAAGATCTTTACGGCGAATTAAAGCTTCCCCAGCTTCTTAACGAGCTTAACAAAATCGAAAAGCTTCAATGGATAAGACTTCTTTATTGTTATCCCGAAAGAGTGACTGACGAACTTTTAAATGCTATTTCCGAAAACGAAAAGGTTTGCCACTATATAGATATCCCTATGCAGCATGCAGACGGTGAAATTCTTAAAGCAATGAATAGAAAAGGGGACAAGGAAAGCCTTTTAGCTCTTGTTGAAAAAATCAGAGCAAGAATCCCCGATATGATTATAAGAACAACCTTTATAACAGGCTTCCCGGGTGAAAGTGAAGAAGCATTTACAACTCTTTCAGAATTTGTAAACGAAGCAAAGCTTGACAGAGTAGGTTGCTTTGCTTACTCTCGCGAGGAGGGTACACCTGCTTACGATTTTGACAATCAGATTGATTCAGAGGTTGCGGCTGAAAGAGCCGAGGTTATTATGAATCAGCAGTATACAATTTCTGAAGAAAAGCTTCAGGAATGTATCGGTAAAACTTACGACGTTCTTGTTGAGGGTTATGACCCTTATTTAGACAGCTATTACGGCAGAACGTATATGGACTCACCCGACATTGACAACAATATCGTTTTTACATCAGGCTACAGAATTGATGACGGTGATATTGTACCGGTAGAAATTTTTGATAAGGATGAGTATGCACTCATTGGTGAAGCAATATGAAAATGATGAACGTACCTAATCAGCTTACGGTTATAAGAATTATTCTTACACCTATTTTCCTTGCTTTGTTTTTAAGCGATATGCCTCATCATTTCCTTATAGGTCTTATCGTTTTTGCAATAGGCTCATTTACTGATTTTCTTGACGGTAAAATTGCCCGTAAAAAACAGATTGTAACCGTTTTCGGTCAGCTTGCAGACCCTGTTGCAGATAAAATTCTTACAACTGCGGCACTTCTTGCATTTATGCAATTTGGTCTTTGCAATATCTGGATAATTATGATAGTTCTTTTAAGAGAGTTTACAATAACCTCATTCCGTCTTGTTGCTACCGCTCAAGGAATCGTTATCCCTGCAAATATTTACGGCAAGCTTAAAACAATATCTCAAATGGTATTTTCTTTAGTTATTATGATTCTTGCCGAGCTTAACGATTGCGGTATTTTAGGCGATAAATTCCCCTTGTCACAGGTTTCAAACGGACTTTTATGGGTTACTGCCGTGCTTTGCGTAATTTCAGGCGTAATTTATGTAAAACAGTCAATCAAACTTATAGATTTTTCCAAATAATCGGGAGGAAATATGCAGCTTTATAATTCACTTTCTCGTAAAAAAGAAAATTTCAAAGAAAACGAACCCGGTAAGGTAAATATGTATACCTGCGGTCCTACCGTTTACCATTTTGCCCATATCGGTAATCTTCGTAGCTATATTATGGAGGATGTACTTGAAAAACATCTTCGTTACAGCGGCTACGACGTAAAGCGTGTAATGAATATTACCGACGTCGGTCATCTTTCAAGCGATGCCGATACAGGCGAAGATAAAATGGTTAAGGGTGCAAAGAGAGAAAACAAGACTGTTATGGATATTGCAAAATTCTATACAGATGCTTTCTTTGAGGATTGCAAAAAGCTTAACATAAAAACACCGGATGTGGTTGAGCCCGCAACAAATTGTATCGATGAATTTATTACAATGGTAAGCGGTCTTATCGAAAAGGGCTATGCTTATCTTGCAGGCGGTAACGTTTATTTTGATACCTCAAAGCTTGATGAATATTACGTTTTCAACAAGCACGACAGCGAAGAGCTTATGGTTGGTGTTCGTGAGGGTGTTGAAGAGGATACAAACAAACGTAATAAAAACGACTTTGTTCTTTGGTTTACAAAGTCAAAGTTTGAAGAACAGGCTCTTAAATGGGATTCACCTTGGGGCGTAGGCTACCCCGGTTGGCATATTGAATGTTCTGCCATAAGCCTTAAGCATTTAGGCGAATATATGGATATTCACTGTGGCGGTATTGATAACGCATTCCCTCACCATACAAACGAAATTGCACAAAGTGAAGCATATTTAGGCCATAAATGGTGTAACTATTGGTTCCACGTTTTACACCTTAACACAAACACGGGTAAAATGAGTAAGTCAAAGGGTGAGTTCCTTACAGTTTCACTTCTTGAAGAAAAAGGATATAACCCTCTTGCATACAGATTTTTCTGCTTACAGTCACATTACAGAAAACAGCTCGTTTTCTCTTATGAAAATCTTGACGGTGCTGCAACAGCTTACGATAAGCTTCTTAAAAAGATTGCAACTCTTAACCCCGTTGATAGCGATGAGCTTGATATGGCAGCAGTTGAAAAGCTTACTGCATCCTTCAAAGCAGCTCTTGACAATGATATAAACACTTCTCTTGCTGTTACTGCAATTTACGACGTGCTTAAAGAAAAAACAAATGATAAAACGAAGATTTATCTTCTTAACGATTTTGACAGGGTGCTTTCTCTTGACCTTGTTGAAGGTGCGAAAAAGCTTTCACAGAAGAATGAAGCACCTGCCGAGGCAGATGACTTTGCAAAATACGTTGAAGAGCAGATAGCTTTAAGAGTTGAAGCTAAAAAGGCTAAAAACTTTGCAGAAGCAGACAGAATTCGTGATGAATTGGCTTCAAAGGGTGTTACTCTTCTTGATACCCGCGAAGGCACAAAATGGAGTAAGGAATAAAACCCCACTATTCTTAAAATAAACGGAGTAAAAATATGACAAGTAAAGAACGAGCAAAATTACGAGCAGAAGCAAACGGACTTGACCCTATTTTTCAAATAGGTAAAGAGGGTGTTACCGATGCAGTAATTGCCCAGATAGAAGATACTTTTAATACAAGAGAGCTTTTTAAAATTAAAGTTCATCTTGAAAGTGCTCCCGAATCACCGAAAGAAATTGCACAAAAGCTTGCGGAAGCAACAGGCTGCGACGTTGTTCAGGTAATCGGCGGTACTATCGTGGTTTTCAGAATAAATCTTATTCTTCGTCAAAAGGAAGCAGAAAAGAAGAAAAGGTTAAAGGATAAAGCACGAAAAGAAGCTCTTGAAAGAAGAACAGAACGCACAAGGAATAAATACAGTAGGTAATTATTATGAGCGAAGTTGTTACAATTACAAGTAAAAAAAAGAAAGCCCCGTTTATAATCGGGCTCATCGTTTTGATTTTTGCAATAACGGGTGTAGTAAGCATTGTTGATTTTGCAGTTTCAAGGTTTTCTACAGGTGAAGAGGAAACGGTTGATTATTCAGAATATGCCGATTTTCTTACGTGGGTAGTAGGCGTTGACCCTGCACCCTTTAGCGATATTACAAATGCTGACAAAGATACTCTTCGTAATATTGCAATATGTACCCTTTTAAGCGATGACGTAAAAACAGGAGATTATAACGTAACTGAAGACGGTCTTATTGTTCCCGCGGCGGATGTTGAAAAGTATTATTTCGATATGTTCGGTGCAGACGTAGGCATAATTCACGCAAGCGTTGTGGGCTACGGTTATGAATTTACCTATAATGCAGGTGACAATACCTACACCGTGCCTCTTACAGGCGTTACACCGCCTTTCTCGGTAAGAATTGAGTCAGTTGAAAAAACAGGCGGTCTTGCCGTACTTCGAGTAGGATACGTTGGAACAAACAACGTTGAAGTTCTTCCCGATGGCACTCTTGCCCCTACCCAGCCCGATAAGTATGCAGATATTACTATCCGTGAAACAGAAACGGGATTTAATCTGATATCCGTTATGACAGTAACAGTCGGCGAATTTAACGGCTGATTTTGCGTGTTTTGCGATTTCCCCTTTCCCCTTTTCCATTTTAAAAAGCGACAACAAGTTTTTGAGCTTGTTGTCGCTTTCGCTTTTAATATTAGTTAAACTTAATTGTAAGAATCTTCTTACCTGTGATTTCGAATTCTACGAAGCCGTCTTTATCAATTGTAAGGGGAGCAACGTCCTTTTCTTCCAATGTAACAAGCTTTGCTTCTGCCCAGGCTTTTCCTGAATATTCGGGAAGCTCGAACTCTGCCTTCTGTCTTTCAACGGGTGACTGTGCCTTTTCGATAGGAGCAATACCCTTGTTAAGACGGATAGCAGTTTTAACAGCCTTGTCAGAGGGGTTGAAGAGTCTTACAACGTAGCCGTTGCCGTCTTCACTCTTCTTAACAGCACTAACGTTAAGTACCTCGTCCTTAAGCTCAAGGAATGAGTGTGAAAGAGGATTCTTACCGTGGTCTGTGGGAGCGATCTGGCCTGCAGTAAGGTAAAGATTAAATCTTTCGCTTTCCTGCCATACGTTGCCTTCTTCCCAATCACCCTTATGAGGCATAAATGCGTAACGGAAGGTGTTAACGCCGATACACTGTGAGCCCTTATCCCAGTCGCTGTAATTCTGCATATCTTTAGTAACGCAGATACGGAGAGGATATGCACGGATAAGTGAAAGGTAAAGTGTGTTATCTACATCGTCTGCAGCTTCGTAAGCCTTAAGACCTGTGTTAAGAAGTGCAACACCGTGTTTGCCGTCTGAAATGCTTACGAAAGAGTTCATAGGATGCTCTGTCATAGGCGGCTCATCGTAAAGTGAGTAGTCGGGCTTTTCAATTTTGCGTTTTACAACGTCAAACTGACCCTGTGCATCTGCATATTCTGCTTTGATGCCTGTGGGGAAGCCTACTTGTAAATAGTGGTCTTCACAACGGTTGTTGATTGTTGTTTCAATCTCAACAAACTTTGCACCCTTACGAAGAGTAACAAGGCTTTCAATATCAACGGGAAGCTTATGCTCGCTTCTTGATTTTTCATCAAATGCACGTTTTTCGGGAAGCTCCCAACGCATTGTGATTTTATAGGTTGTTTCAAATTCACCGTGACGGAGAAGAGTAACGTTTGCCTGCTCGCCGAGAGTTGTGAAGGTTTCGTCACATTCAGGAGCAACGTGCTGCCAGGGGTTACCGATTTCGCCGCTGTCTTTGAAGTAACCGAGGTTTTTGTACTCTTTACCGTTTTCTTTATCGTAAACGTTATAAGTACCGTTGTGGTTAAAGGAAACCTTGAGGTATTCGTTTTCCATAACGTTTGTTGTTTTTACAAGAGTTACGGGAGTTGTAGCACGAACGTTGTAAAGAGGACGTACCTTGAGAGTTTTATAACCCATAGCGGGGATATCTGCAACTTCAGCAGCAACAAGGTACTGTTCAGTATGAAGAACGTTTGCAGTATCGTTAGGATTCTGAATAATCTGAGCATTAGCTTTGTTTGTTGAAAGCACCTGATATTTGATTTTGTTATCATTTTCATCAAGAATTTCAAAGCTGTCTGCTTTCCATTCTGCAGGAATCTCAAGTCTTAAATCAACAGTTTCGGTTCTCTTGAAGGGTGCGGGGTTGAAGATTACAACTGCTGCATCATTCTTAGAGAAGGTACGAAGGTTGATATCACCTGCGATATCCATAAATGCTCTTTCAAATACGCACATTGAAAGCTCTCTTGCCTGTCTGTAACGTGACATAACGTCTTCGTAAACAACGTCACGTCCGCAAGCACCGATACTGTCGTGACCGTGATTCTGAAGAAGATAGTTGTAAGAAAGGTCGATAAAATTCTGGGGATAAGGTGCACCTGAAAGAGAAGCAAATACAGCCATAGGCTCTGCGTAGTTGATAATTCTTCTTTCAGTGTCAAAGTTTTCCTGCTTGATGTAAGTTCTTGCAGAAAGAATCCATCCGCAAAGCTCACTAACGCTACCCTTTGTATAGGGGTCTCTCATTTCGCCCTTGAGAACGGGGGAATCGGGGTTGAAGTTATCAATAATTCCCTGCTCCATCTCTTTAAGAGTGCTGTGGAAAACCTCTGCCTCGGGAAGAGCTTCGTTAAGGTCGTTAACAAGCTGAATTTCACGTTCATCGGGGCAAGAAGAGTCGTGACCGATTGACCAGAAACGGTGGTTTGTTGTCCAGTCGTTATCCTGCTCCTTCATAGCCTGTTCGGCTCTTGCCTGAATGTTTTCTTTATGATACTCGTAGAAGGGATGAGTATACTGATAGTCTAATTTCCAATCTCTGTCAATAAGCTTGAAAACACCGTTGTTGTCGTTCCAGAGCATATCACGGTTGTTTTCATCCGTTTGATTGAAGTAAACGGGTCTTTGTACAACGTACCAGATGTTGTAACGGGGACGCTTTGCAAGACGTGAAGCGTAAATGCGTGTTCCGTCGGGGCTTTCCCAGAAAAATTCTGATTTAGGAGCTTTATATTCGTTAATACCGCGGTAGAAGGAAGCGAAGTGGATATCAAAGCCGTCATAAATCTGGGGAAGCTGTGAAATCTGACCCCAACCGAAAGGTGAATAACCTGTTTTACTGATACCGCCCATTTCTTTACCGATTTTGTGACCGAGAAGAAGGTTTCTAACGAGAGCCTCGCTACCAACGGTGAATTCATCGGGAAGACAGAACCAAGGGCCAACTGCAATTCTACCCTCTTTTATGTACTTCTGAAGCTTTTCCTTCTTTTCGGGGTAAACCTCAAGATAATCCTGAATAGGCATTGTTTGTGAGTCTAAATGGAAATGCTTGTATTCAGGGTTTTTGTCAAGAATGTCAAGGAGCATATCAAGCATATATCCAAGCATATATTGGGTTCTTCTTGCGGAGAATCTCCATTCTCTGTCCCAATGGGTGTTGGATATAAAATGACATTGGATTTTATCTTTTTTGTTATCCATATCTATCACCTTATCCTTTTATAATTTTCATTATTTCCTGGAAGTTGTCACAGAAATGTGTGCAAACTGCCTTTGTACCGCTTGATTCGATATTACCGCCTGCAATACCGATTGTTGTGTAGCCTGCAAGTCTTACGGAGCAAGCACCTGCACCGCTATCTTCAATACCGATAACACGGTTTCTGTCTGCGAATGCTTCGCCAAGACCAACGATAGAGGTTTCGCTGTAAAGCCAGGGATGAGGCTTAGGTGAAAGCTCGCCGAGAGTACCTACGCTGCCTTTTCTGAGGGGGAAGCCTGCAGAAATTATTGCATCGTAGAAATCCTTGGGGTCGCCCATACCAAGTGTTTTGAATGCAGAAAGAATTTCGGGCCAAGCCTTTTCATAAAGACCTGAAGTAACAAGACCGATTTTAATACCCATATCCTTAAGCTCTAAAAGAAAATCCTTAACGCCCTCTGTGGGAGTGAAGGCACCGTCCTTGCCTCTTCCTGCCATAATTTCTTCCATTTCTCTGTGAGTATGCTCGAAATAGAAGCTTCTTGCTTTTTCAAGAGATGCACCGGGGCAGTATTTGTCGATACAATACTGAAGATGCTCTGAAACGCTATGACCTGAAACAAAGGGAATATCTGCCTCTTCAAGCTGGAATTTTGGGTTACCGAGCATGCTTGCTGTAGTCATTTCAATAATCCAGATCCAGAATTCCTCGCTACGAACGGTTGTGCCGTCAAGGTCCATAAGTACTGCGTTTAAAGGATACTCTGTTTTAACGGGGTAAACGGGGTAATAAACGGGGTAAGCAATTGCAGATTTAACACAAGCAAGAGAATGTGTGCCGAAGCTTACAAACTCAACCTTGTTGTCACCCGTTGCAACTACGAATTCAACACCGTTTTTACCTGCAACGAATTTTCCGTCTTCGGTTGCGGGAAGAAGGTGGAAACCGCTGTCTGCACCAACCTCACCCAAGTCGGGAATATAAAGTGTTTTATCAAGTAACATAGTAAAAGTCCTTTCGTATGTACATAATTACAACAATGATATCACAAATATCTTAAATAGTAAATTATATTTATAAAAAAAGACGAACTTTTTCTTATAAAAATACCGCCTTACCACTTAATTGTGATAAGGCGGTAAGCTTTTATTTTATTTTGCTTCTTCTTTAGCACGTCTTTCGGCTAATTCCTTTTCAACAACTGCTCTCTTTTCAGGAGTATAACGAATGAAAAGAAGAGGAATTATATATAAAAGACTTGCTATTGCGGGGGTAAGCATTGCAAGAGGCCAAATCCAAGTTTCAAAGGCTTGAGTTTGAGTGCCGAGGAAGGTAACGGCAGAGTCGTCAATAGCCTTGTAGCCAAGAATGGAAAGTGAAAGTGCTGCAAGACCTGCGGTGATACCGCTTGAAACTTTAGTAAAGAACGTCTGCATAGAGAATGTAACACCCTCGGTACGTTTTCCTGTTTGCCATTCCATATAGTCAATACTGTCGCAGAAAATAGATGTTTGGGCAATTGCTGCTGCACCCATAGGAATACAACCGATACCCATAAGAAGCATACCTATCCAAATGTTCATTCCCTCAAAGCCGATAGCAAATGCAATAACTCTTGTTACAATGTTAAGCACCTGCATAAAGATAAGTGCATTCACGTAACCCTTGAAGATCTTTTTTAGCTTATCTGCAAAAAGCATACCGAGGAATTGAGGACCGTATGTAATTGCACCGTAGATTGTAGTAAGACCTAAGGCACCGATAGCACTGCCTGCACCTAAAAAGTCGGTAGGCATTTTGTATTTAAAGAAATAGGTCATAAGCTGACCGCCGAAGCCTAAAGCACCGAAAAGGTTTGAAAGGGTAACAAGCATAAGCATTTTGTTTTTGAAAAGAAGGGAAAAGCTTTCAAGTAAAGAGCCCTGCTGTTTATCGGGCACAACTCGTAATCTTTCCTGTGCTTTGTAAGTACGCATACTTATCATGGCACCGCCCAGGCCGAGAATAATGGCAAAAACAAGTGTTACGAGTGACATTGATTTTTTCGTTGTGTTTGCAACCATTTCTATAACCATAGGAATAAGTCCGCCGAAAACACCGTAAACGCAAGAGCCTACAGTTCTTGCCCATTTAACGAAATTATCTCTTTCGTCACTGTTCGGAGAAACGGAGGCTGTTATACCCCAAATAGCAACGTCTTGAAGAGTGTAAGCTATATCCCAGCAAATGTACATAATTACAAAGTATGCAAGGCGAAGCCAAAGCATATCCTCAGCCGTTGAAAAAACGAGGAAAATAAGAACAGTAAAAATACCAACGGGCAGGGGAGTGTACCGTAAAAACGGACGGAGCTTTTCACCGTTTTTAAAGCGGTGCTTGTCAACGTATGAGCCAACAATAGGGTCGTTGATACCGTCCCAAACCTTCATAACAATAAGCAATACCGAAACGATAGCTGCAGGAAACATTGCAATATCAGTCATAAAGTAAGTAAAAAAAGTACCGCCTATGAAAGAGTAAACAATATTCTGACCCGAAAGACCAACGTAAAAGTTAAGCTTTTCTTTTCTGTCAATATATTTCATATTTACCACCCTTTTTGGTTGATAAGTTTATTATACAGTATTTCGAGGGAAGAAACAACGTCTTTTTGTATTTTCCATCTTGAAATTTATATTATAATAATGTTATACTGTAAAATGTAATAAAATCGGGGAATATGGGTGCAGTTGTGCCGTGTTCCGCTTTAAGAAAGGACGATTGTTTTGGCTGAGATTAAAAACATTGATGCTGTAGCAGCTCTTGATGCTATGGATGCTCATGTTGATGATTGGCGTGATGCCACTAAGGGCAAGCAGAGAGGTATCTTCTCTTTTGACGACGTTGCAGCACTTAAAATCAAAAACCTTAAAAAACGTATTTACACAGATATCGAATCAATTCCTGCATGGAAAATGAAGGAATGTATCTATAAGGGTATCGATGATTACGAGTTTTTCTACGATGAGTGGAAAGAGCTTAACGTTGGTGACCGTTGGGGTAACAACGGCTGGAGTGCTTTCTTTAAAAACTCATTCGATATGCCCGAGCGTTTCAAGGGTAAAAAGGTTACTCTTAACGTTTATTTCGGCGGTGACTCACTTCTTTCTCTTAACGGTGAGCCTTATCAGGGTCTTGACCCCTTCAGAAACTCTGTTCTTCTTACAGACTGTGCAAAGGGTGACGAGCATTACGACGTTGACATTGAGTCATACTACGTGTGGCACTCAAACGAATCAACAGTAAAAACTCTTTCTTGCTCATTTATCGGCGTTGTTGACCCCGTAATTGAAGAAATCTATTGGGATTTCAAAGCAGTTTTCAATGCACTCTTTATGCCTGTTCACGATACAGGTCTTGCAGAGCTTATCAGAGCAACTCTTAAAGAGGCATTTACATATGTAAACTTTGACCTTGACGGTGACGAGTTCAAAGCAGGTCTTCTTAAAGCACAGAAAGTTCTTAAAGATAAAGTTTATAACAACACAAGCTACAAATCAGAGGGTACACTTGCTCTTGTTGGTAACTCTCACCTTGATATCGTGTTTATGTGGGCATATAAAGAGTATGTTCGTAAGCTCGGTAGAACTCATGCTACAATGCTTCGTCTTATGGAGCAGTATGATGATTTTATTTTCTCACAGAGTACAGCTCCCACTTATATCGAAATGGAAAAACGCTTCCCCGCTATTTACAAGCAGGTTAAAGAGCGTATCAAAGAGGGCAGATGGGAATACATCGGTGCTATGTGGGTTGAGCCTGACTGTAACCTTGTTTCAGGTGAATCCTTTGTTCGTCAGCTTCTTCACGGTATCCGTTTTGCTGAAAAAACATTCGGAATTACACCTAAAACCTGTTGGGTTCCCGACGTTTTCGGTAACGGCTATGCAATGCCTCAGATTCTTAAAAAAGCAGGCGTTGAATATTTCGTAACTCATAAAATGGGTATCTGGAATGATACTAACCCTTGGCAGTATAACACTTTCTGGTGGGAAGGTCCCGACGGCTCAAAGGTATTTTCAATCGTTCCCCCCACACACTTTATCGGTACTGTTGAGGCAGACTCTCTTAAGGTTAACTGGAAGAAATATACAGATAAAGAAACTATCGGCGAATCAATGTACTGCTACGGCTGGGGTGACGGTGGCGGCGGTGTTGATACCGAAATGCTCGAATACGTAAAACGTTATAAAAACTTCCCCGGTCTTCCCAAAACTCAGACAAGTAAGATTGAAGATTCTCTTGCAAGAATGAAAGCAAATGCAACAGAAACTAATATTCCTACTTGGAAGGATGAGCTTTACCTTGAAGAACACCGTGGTGTTCATACAACAAAGGCTCTTCTTAAAAAGCTTAACAGATATTCTGAAAATCTTTACCGTCAGGCAGAGATGTTTGCAAGTATTGCTATGAAATACGGATACAAATATCCTCTTGACAAGCTTAACGAAGGTTGGCAGGCAATTCTTACTAACCAGTTCCACGACTCTCTTCCCGGCTCACATATCACTGAAGTTTTCGGTGACCTTTGCGCAATCTATGATGATATTATCGCAATCGGTGAAAGCGTAAGAGATGAAGCTCTTAACGTTCTTGCAGGCAACGTTGACGGTGCAGAAAAATACGGTAAGCCCTTTGCTCTTTTCAATGCCCTCGGCGTAAATGCAACTCAGAAGGTTGAGCTTCCTTACAAGGACGTAGAAATTTACGATGCAGACGGTAACAAGGTTGCTACTCAGAGCTACACGAAGCTTGACGGCACAAAGGTACTTGTTTTCGTTGCTAAGGATATTCCTGCAGTTGGTTACAAGGTATTCTATGCAAAAGACGGTGCAGTAAACGGTGCAACAGCACTTTCAGGTAACACCGTTGAAAACGGCAACTTCAAGGTTGTTCTTGACGATAGTGCAGAGCTTGTTTCTATCTACGATAAGAAGAATGACAGAGAAGTTCTCAGCGGTAAAGGTAATGTATTCCGTCTTTACGAAGACCTTCCCGGTAAATATGACGCTTGGGATATCGTTGCTTCTTACGTTGACCGTGAATTTGACACAGAAGCAGGTAAGGTAACAGGTATCGCTTCAGGTGACGTATTTACAGTTGTTTCATTCGAAAAGGTTATCAACAAATCTCTCGTTAAGCAGAATATCATTATCTATAACGAGCTTGACAGAATTGACTTTGATACATTTATCAGCTGGCATGAGCAGGAAAAGCTTCTTAAGGTTGGCTTCGACGTTGACGTTAAGGCTCAGAAGTTTACCCGTGATATTGCTTACGCTACTATCGAAAGCTCAAATTACCGTCATAATCCTTATGACAAAGCTAAATTTGAGGTTTCAGCTCATAACTTTATTGATATGAGCGAAGACAGCTACGGTGTTACAATTCTTAATGATTGTAAGTACGGTTACGAGGTTGACAAGCAGAGAATGATTATCACTCTTCTCAAAGCTCCTATGAACCCCGACCCCAAATCAGACCGTGGTGACCACTACTTCACATATTCAATCTATCCTCACGCAGGTAATTGGAAGGATGCAGAAACTCTCGTAAGAGGTCTTGAAATCAACAACCCCGCAGTACCCGTTGAAATTGCAGCGGATGCAAAGGGTGAAACTGAAAAATCCTTCATCAAGGTTGACGGCAAAAACGTTACTCTTGAGGCAGTTAAAAAATGCGAGGATGAAGATGCATACATCATCCGTTTCGTTGAAAAAGCAGGTAGTCGCACAAAGGTTTCTGCAAAGCTCTTTGCAGATATCAAAGCAGTTGCGGAATGTGACCTTCTTGAAAGAAACGACGTTGCAGTTGATATCTTCAGCGGTGACACACTCAATTTTGAAATTAATCCTTTCGAAATCAAGGGCTACAAGGTTAAAATGTAATTAAGCTACGCAAAAGCCCCATCTTTGTTTTAACAGAGATGGGGCTTTTTATCTTATTTATTCAACCGTAACGCTTTTTGCAAGGTTTTTCGGCTTATCAATATCTCTTTCTAAACGCTTTGCGGTGTAATAGCTTAAAAGTTGTAAAGGGATAACCAGCAACGAGCTTTGAAATTCTGTGGCGGTTGACGGCACGTATACTATATCATCTACAAAAGCCGAAGCATCCTTTTCGCTTTCGTCAGTTACAAGAAAAACCTTTGCACCTCGTGCCTTTACCTCAGCAATATTACTTGCGGTTTTTGAAAAGACTTTATTGTTACTACCTATTGCAATAACGGGTGTGCCGTTTTCGATTAAAGATATTGTGCCGTGCTTTAATTCACCTGCGGCATAGCTTTGAGAGTTGATATAAGAGATTTCTTTCATTTTCAATGAGCCTTCGCAGGCGGTACCGAAATCATTTAATCTTCCTATGAAAAAGATATCCTTTGAATTATAAATTTCTTCTGAAAGCTCTTTTATTTTATCGGCGGTTTTTAAAAGAGTAGCGTTAATTTTTTCGGGTAAAGCTAAAAGCTCGTTTAATAGCTTTTGCTTTTTTTGAGTTGAAATCGTCTTTCGCTTTTCTGCTATAAAAATTGCTAAAGCATAAAGGCTTACAAGCTGAGCACTAAAAGCCTTTGTGGTTGCGACGGCTATTTCTTTTCCTGCATTAGTATATATAACGCTTTCACTTTCTTGAGAAATAATACTGTTTTTCACGTTTACAATAGCAAGAGTTTTTGCATTGTATTTTTTACAAAGCCTTAATGCAGCAAGAGTATCTGCAGTTTCACCGCTTTGACTTATAAAAACGGTTAAGGTATTTTCGTTTATAAGTGGCTCTGAATACCTGAATTCTGATGCGATTTCTACGTTTACGGGAATTTTGCAAAGCTTTTCAATTACGTGCTTTCCTATAAGACCTGTGTGATAAGCAGAGCCACAGGCGGTGACTATAATTCTTTCTAATTTGTTTTTGTAAAAGTCATCGGGAATATTGACGTTTTCAAATTTTATGCTGTTTTTATCGGCAAAGGAAAAGACGGTTTTTCTTATAGCGACCGGTTGTTCGTAGATTTCCTTTAACATAAAATGCTCGTAACCGCCTTTGTTGACGGCTTCTTCCGTAAGTGAAACTTTTTCGGGTGATTTTTTTATTTCTTCACCGTCTGAGTTGAAAAAGATTATGGTATCATTTGAGATTTCGCAAATTTCACCGTTTGCTATACGGTAAATCTCACCGTTTTTTCCTTCGATAGCACCTATATCTGAGGCTATCCAACACCCTGTTTCACCCTTTACTGCAACGAGAGGGCTGCCTTGTGCCGTTGCAAAAATTCTATCGGGAAAATCGGTGCAAAGAATACCGAAAGCGAAGGTGCCCGTCAACTCCTTACAAGCGGTTTTAATAGCAGTTATAACATCAGTTTTGTAAAACTTCGAAATAAGCTTTACTGCAACCTCTGTATCGGTTTGGGAGTAAAAGTTTTCGTTGTTAAGAAAAGAGTTTTTTATTTCTTCTGAGTTTTCAATTATTCCGTTGTGTACAAGGGCAAATTTTTTGTCATTGCTTATATGCGGATGTGCATTTTCAACAGTTGGCTTTCCGTGAGTTGCCCAACGGGTATGTCCTATACCCACGTTTCCTGTAAGCTTTTCCTGGTTACTTTCAGACTTTTCTTTTAAATTTATTATTTTACCTGATTCACGGCATCGGGAAATATTGTTATTGTGAATTACCGCAATACCTGCGGAATCATATCCTCTGTATTCCAACTTTTGTAATCCGTTAAGAAGCTCCGGCATAACCTGGTTAGTACCTGCTTTTCCTACAATTCCGCACATAAAATCACCCTTATCAATTAAATTAATATTATCATTTATATAGTTTATCAAGGGAAGGTCGATTTTATTCGTCACTTGATACAAAAGAGATACTATTTGTTTGTGTGACTTGCCGTTTTTTATTTTATGTTTGTTTTGTCAGTAAATATTTAGTATAATCAATATATATGTACTCAAAGAGGGGTAGTAACTATGCTTGAAATGAAAGACAGAAAATTTTATCTTAACGGTAAACCGTTTCATATTTATTCGGGTGCTATGCATTATTTCAGAATACCTGAAGAATATTGGCTTGACCGTCTTTTGAAATTAAAAGCGTCAGGTCTTAATACTGTTGAAACCTACGTGCCTTGGAATTGGCATGAGCCACAGAAAAATCAGTTTAATTTTGAGGGTATGCTCAATATAGAAAAATTCATAAAAACAGCACAAGAGGTGGGCCTTTACGTTATAGTTCGTCCGGGTCCTTATATTTGTGCTGAATGGGATTTCGGGGGTCTTCCCGCATGGCTTTTAAAGGATAAAAATATTCGCCTTCGTTGTTGGGATAAGGCTTATATATCTGCAGTTGAAAGCTTTTTTAAAGAGCTTCTTCCGAAACTTGTACCTTATCAGCTTACAAAAGGCGGTAGCATTATCGCAATGCAGGTTGAAAACGAATACGGCTCTTTCGGCAGAGATAAAAAGTATCTTTATTGGTTAAGAGATTTAATGAGAAAAGAAGGTATAGATGTTCAGCTTTTCACTTCAGACGGTGAAGACAGATACTTCTTCTCAGGTGGCGGTATAAAAGAGGATTGGATGGTAGCAAACTTCGGCGGATACCACGAGCACAGATTTGATGATTTAAAAATGCTTCAGCCCGATAAGCCTCTTATGTGCGGTGAGCATTGGTGCGGTTGGTTTGACAGATGGGGAGCAAAGCATCATTCAGACAATCCCGAAGAAACTTTAGGCAGAAGCCTTGACGGTTTCTTTAAAGAGGATGCAAACTTTAATCTTTATATGTTCCACGGAGGAACAAACTTCGGTTTCTCATCGGGCGCAAACTATTATGATACTTATTGCCCCACAACTACAAGCTACGATTACGGTGCACCTCTTACCGAAAACGGTGCATATACTGAAAAATACTTCATTCTTCGCGACAGAATGAAAAAACAGCTTGGTTATGAATTACCCGAGCTTCCCGAGGATGCAAAAACAAAAGCATACGGCAAGGTTCAGTTAACAGAATTTGCAGATTTAAGAAAGGTTTACAAAAAGTTTGCAAGCCCAAAAAAATCTCATATTCCTTACCATATGGAGCATTACGGTCAGAATAGCGGACTTATTCTTTATAGTACAACGATTAAGGGTAATTACGGTGATACTGAAATTAACGGCTTCGGTGTTCACGACATCGCTTATATTTACATAAACGGTGAATTAAAGCACGTTTATGACAGAACAAAGCTAAAAGGAAAGGCTCTTTACGAAGAAAGCTTTTCCGTACCCGTTAAGGCTTTTGACGGTGAAATAAAGGTTGATATTCTTGTACAGGCTTTAGGCAGAATAAATTATGCAAGAAGAATGTACGACAGAAAAGGTCTTGAAGAAATTTATATCGGCGGTCAGGCTATCGTTGATTGGGACGTTTACTGTATGGAGCTTGACAAAGCCCCTGATATTAAGTACGGCAAGAAATCAACCGAATTCCCTTGCTTTATGAAGGGTACATTTAAAGTAGACGAAAAGGTTGATACCTTCGTTGATATGAGAGGCTTTTCAAACGCAGTAGTTTATATTAACGGCTTTAATTTAGGTAGATTTTTAAAGAGAGGACCTCAGTTTACTCTTTATCTCCCTGCACCGTTCTTAAAGGATGAAAACGAAATCGTTGTCCTTGAGCTTGAAGGTTGCAAGAAAGCTGAAATTAAGCTTATTGATAAACCCATATTAAAATGATGTTCACAAAAATCAAAGGTGAGTTTTAAGTGGTAATTAAGGATATTTTAAATAAAATTAAAGAAGCACTTGAAGAGCTTAAGCTATATTGGAATCAACCAAGACCGGGTGAATATGTGCCCTATAAAGAGGTTATAATGCTGTCAGTTGGTTGGATGGCACTTCTTATGTCAGTTCAATGGACTATAGGCTTTGGCGTTGGCAACCAGTTTACAGGAATGACCTTGGGAATGAATAACAATCAGCTTCTTGTAATGGGTTACATTTGTCAGGCAATCGGCTACGTTACAACACCGCTTAACGCTTGGATAGTTGATAACTTAAGGAGTAAAGACGGTAAATACAGAGTTTATATAAAGCTTGCAATTCCGTCTATGGTGTTGACTCTTTTGTCGTTGTGGCTTCCCTATGAGCAGGTGCGAGATGCACATCAGCCCTTTACTCAGTATATAATGATAGCAATGCTTTTCGTTATGGGTCAGGTTCAGGGCTACGTTCAGAGCTGGGTGCAGACCGGTGTTACAAACATGGTTCACGTTATGACGCCAAACACCCAGGAAAGAACTAAAATAATGGCAATAACGAGTATTATATATTCCTTAGGATACTCAATAAACAATATTTATTTTCCGTTAATGGTTGACGTTTTAAGTGATAACGGCGATAAGTATAATATGACGTATTTCAGAGGCTCTTATACGCCCGTTGCGCTTCTTATGCCGCTTGTGTTACTTGCATATTTTGGTACAAAGGAAAGACTTGTTCTTCCCAAGAGCCGTATAACAAAAATGAGCTTTACAAGCTCTCTTCGTGCGGTGGCAGGTAACAAGATTTTCTGGATTAAATGTGCTGATGGCTGGAATAACTTCCTTGAGGGAGCAAAAGGAAATATCTGGGATTGGCTCGTTTACCGTGCTCATATTATGAAGAGTACAACCTACGGCGTGCTTAACACTATCTCCTATAATGCAAACTTCTGGGGTATGCTGTTTTCCCCTTGGTTTATTAAAAAATTTGGCAAGAAAAAGATTAAGATATTTAAGAATATTGTTCAGATATTCCTCATCGCATCGTATTTCTTATTCTACAAGAGTCCTCTTGCAGGAGTAGGTCTTTTCATCGTTTATACTCTTGACCGATTTGTTGATACGTATAACGTTATTGACAGTGCAATTGAATCCGATATGCGAGATAATCAGCAATATCTTATCGGTGAGCGTATTGACGGTGCATTCGGATTCGTTTCAACCTATGCGGGCGGTGCAATAAATGCGGTTACAAGTCTTTTTGTACCGTGGATATACAAGAAAAAAGGCTTTGACGGTAACGATTATTCAGTGCTTGACGTTTACGTAAATTACGATGAAAGGCTTCCCTTGTCAAAGCAGACCAAAAACCCAAACTGCGTGCTTTATTCACTTATGGATACGCTTCTTGTTGTATCGATAATCGGTGCGGCAATAGACGTTTTACCTTGGTTCTTATACGATATTTCAGAAACAGGTCAGAAATCTATGATAAGAGCCATAAGAATAAGAACCTTAGTTGAAGATAACGGCACAGAAAATCTTGATGATGGTGCTTATATTGAAGGTTGCGAGGCAGTATTTAAAGCGAAAAAATATTACGGTCTTGAAAAGGATGCTACCACAAAGGATATTTTAAAGCAGGCAAAGGCACTTCCCTCTACAACCGAAGCAGAAAAAGAGCTTCGTAGCCAAGCTATTAAAAATGCAAAAGAGCGTCTTGCAAAGGCGGAAGAGCATAACGAGGAAGTTGAAATAGCCGATTTCGTAATTCACGAGTTAACACGCTTCGAAAACGGTTTCGGTAAAAAGCAAATTGAGCTTTGCCGTCTTATTGTATCAGGCGGTCCTCAGAATTTCTATCAATGTGCTGAAGAGGCACAACGCCTTGCAATAGAACTTCCGATTTCAGAAATAAAAGAAGAACGTACATGGAGAAAGCAGGAGATAAGAAACGCAAAAGCACTTCTTAAATCTGAAAAGCTTGCAAGAAAATATTATCCCGACGGAATTGTTCCTTTCGATAATCAGGATTATGAGGATGCTTATAACTTACCCGACGGCACGAGAGAAGAAGCAAAGCTTCGCCGTAAGCTTATGAGAAAGCTCAGCAAAGAACGTGACCGTTACGGTGTCGTTGCAGCACCTTACCTTTCAGCAAAAAGAACTCTTGATTTATACGAGGGATATAAAAATATTGATGAAATTACTGCTGATTACGAAACGGTTGTAAACAACCGCAACGAAAGATTAGAAAAAGAACGTAAAGAGCAGGAAAGATTAGAGCAAGAAAGAAAAAATGACCGTAAGGGCAAGGAAGCAAGCAGAAGGCTTAGAAAATAATTGTAAGATGACAGATGCCGGTTCCCAGATGCCAGAGGCTTCGCTTTAGTGTGGAGTTAGGAGTGAGGAGTGTCGGGACCTGCGGTCGGCATTGTAAAGCTCACTTACGTTCGCTAACGAATGATGAATAATGAAAATTGAATAAATTAATAATGGTCTGCGATAGCATTTACAATTGCCATCGCAGACCCATTTCTTCTATCTGTTTAATATTATCTTTTATCTATTATCTTGCGAAGTTTTACAATCGCCAACGCAGTTCTGAAATTTGCCACTTGCCATTTACAATTTTCCACTATTACGGTTCGTACTCAAACACCGGCATCAATTCTAATTTAAACTGATTTATTCTGTGCATACGGTCGATTTTTGCTTTGATTTCTTCATCCTCGCAAATACCCTCGCGGATATATCTGTCAAGAGTGGCATAGGTAAAGCCTAAATTGTCTTCGTCGGTTTTACCGCAAAGTCCGTCTATCGGCACTTTGTCAACAAATATAGAGGGAAGACCTAAAGCTCTGCCGATTTCCTTAACCTCTTGAACGGTAAGCTTTGCAAGAGGGGAGAAGTCACCTGCACTGTCGCCGTATCTTGTAGAATATCCAACCCAGTCTTCAGAAAGATTACAAGTGTTTGCAACTCTGCCGTTAACGCATTGAGAAACTGCGTAAACAGTTGTCATTCTCAAACGTGGCGGAAGATTTGTAACAGCCTGAGGAGTTAATTCAATACCGCTTTTGTTAAGCTCAGAAATAACACCGTCGTAAGCCTCTTTTATATTTACAACGTAGCTTTTAATACCTAAATGCTTAACGAGAGCCTCTGAAACGTCAATATCGAATTGCTCACCGTTAGGCATAAGCACGCCTACAACGTTTTCCTTTCCTAAAGCCTCAACAAGAAGAGCAGCTACAACAGAGCTGTCTTTACCGCCTGAAATACCAAGCACACCCTTACAGCCCTTGCCGTTTATTTCAAACCAATCCTGAATCCATTTTACAATATCATTTTTTACCTTGAGAGCATCAAAATTCATTTTTATTACCTCTTGAATGGAAAATTCTGCTATATGGCATTTATTTTACTGTTTTTTGTCCGTTTTTTCAATATTTTTTCCGAAATTACTTGAAAGTGGAGTGGTAAAAATTATATAATTTAAGTGTATATATTTAAGTTGGTGATTTTTATGACGGAAAGTTCAGCAATTAAATCTCTCGTAAGGTATGCAATTCGTGAGCATCTTATCTCTCCTCTTGATGAGAAGTGGGCAATTAACCGTCTTCTTGAACGAATGAGGATGGATTCTTTCGATATGGATGCAGAAGTTTTTGAATCGGAAAGCCTTGAAAATTTATTAAAGGTTTTACTCGACTATGCCTGCGAAAACGGTCTTTGTGAGGATTCGGTTGTTTACCGTGATTTGTTTGATACAAAGATTATGGGTGTTTTAACTCCCAGACCTTCAAGAGTAATCGAAAAGTTTTTCGAATTTTACAAAAGCAGTCCTCAAGAAGCGACAAAATATTTTTATCACGTTGCAAGACGTTCAGACTACATAAGAGAATACAGAATAAGAAACGACGTTAAATGGGTAACCTCAACTGAATACGGCGATATTGATATTACAATAAATCTTTCAAAGCCCGAGAAAGACCCTAAAGCAATAGCGGCGGCACTTAAAATGACGCAAAGCTCATATCCTCTTTGTATGCTTTGCCCCGAAAACGAGGGCTATGCAGGTAGAGTAAATCACCCCGCAAGGCAAAATCACCGAGTTATTCCGATGATTTTAGGTAGCGAAAACTGGTGCTTACAATATTCACCTTACGTTTATTATAACGAGCATTGCATTGTGTTTAACGAAAAACACGTGCCTATGAAAATAACAAAGGAAGGCTTCAAAAGGCTTTTCTCATTCGTTGAAAAATTCCCTCATTATTTCGTAGGCTCAAACGCTGACCTTCCTATAGTAGGCGGTTCAGTACTTACTCACGACCATTATCAAGGCGGTAACTATACCTTTGCAATGGCGAAGGCTCCTATAGAAACCCTTGTTTCATTCGATGGCTTTGACGATGTTACTGCAGGTATTGTTTACTGGCCTATGTCAGTTATCCGTCTTGTAGGCGAAAATACAGCTTCAATTTGTGATTTAGCAGGTAAAATTCTTGATAAATGGCGTAGTTACACCGATGAAGAAGCATTTATCTTTGCTGAAACAGACGGTACACCTCATAACACAATTACTCCTATTGCCCGCTTTAGAAACGGAAAATATGAGCTCGATTTAGTTTTAAGAAACAATATTACAACCGAAGAATATCCCGACGGTGTTTATCATCCTCACCCCGAGCATCACCACATTAAGAAAGAAAATATCGGTCTTATTGAGGTTATGGGTCTTGCAGTTTTGCCCTCAAGATTAAAAACAGAAATGTCACTTTTAAAGGATGCCCTCGTTAACGGTGATGATGTTTCAAAAATCGAAGCTATTGCAAAGCATTATGAATGGGCAGAAAAAATAAAAGCCAATAACGAAATAACCGAAGAAAACTGTGAAAAGCTTTTGCAGGATGAAATCGGTAAGGTTTTTGCAGAAATTCTTGAACAGTGCGGTGTTTTCAAAAGAAACGAAATCGGCAAAGCCCAATTTTTGAAACTTATTGAGGAAGTAAATAATTAATAGGAGATATAAATTATGTTTAACACAATTAAATCTGAAGTATTTATCGGTAAATCCCTTATTAAATCAAACGATTTTGATAACAGAGCATTCAGCTTTAAGCTTGAAGAAACAGATTCTTCAATAAAAGGTGTGCTTACTGCTAAAAGAGATATCAAAATGCATTCTCTTGAAATTACAACTGAAAAATCATTCACAGATGACGACCTTTTCTTTAAAAACGGTTATCAGTCATGGTCAACTACAAGAGAGGTTGATAAAGATTTTACATTTAAAGGTCTTATTCCTCTTGCTTATACTTTGGGCGGTTTCCCCAAATACTGTGCGGGTATTATGAGTGACTACGGCTTCGGTGATTTCTATAACAAAAAAGGTTGCTTCCATTCATATACTTATACTTATTTCCGTAAAAAAGGTGAGCCTAACATCACCCTTTACGGCTCAAAAACAGAAAGAAAGGGCTTCACACTCTTTATTGCCGATATGCAAAACGGTGCTTTCACAATAAAGAAGGATATTGAAGGTCTTATTCTTAAAGCAGGAGAAGAATACGAGGTATTTGATATCGCAATTATCAACGACGAATACGAAGCAGCCTTTGATAAATATTTCTTTGATTTCGTAGGCGTTAAAGAGCCTAAAATCAAGCACCTTGCAGGCTATACCTCATGGTATAACTACTTCTCAAAGATTTCCGAGGATATCTGTCTTCGTGACCTTGAGGGTATGGATGCAAAGGCAAAGGATTGCACAAATATTTTCCAGATTGACGACGGTTATCAGACTGCAACAGGTGATTGGCTCAGCACAGACCCCAAGAAATTCCCCAACGGAATGAAATATATTGCAGATAAAATCCACGAAAAAGGCTACCTTGCAGGTATCTGGCTTGCACCCTTCTGTGCTCAGCTTACATCTCAGGTTGCTAAAGACCATCCCGAATGGATGATTAAAAGCGAAAAAACAGGTAGAAAAGTTCTTGCTCATCTTGGTTGGGGCGGTTCTTATGCTCTTGATATCTACAATGACGGTGCAAGAAACTATATCAAGCATTTCTTCGACGTTATCCTCAATGACTGGGGCTACGATATGGTTAAGCTTGATTTCCTCTTTACTCAGTGCTACTTCCCAAGAGGTGGCAGAACAAGAGGCGAGATTATGTGCGACGGTATTGACCTTCTCAGAGAGGCTTGCGGTGACAAGCTTATCTTAGGCTGCGGTGTACCCCTCGGTGCTTGTATGGGTATTTTTGATGCTTGCCGTATCGGTTGCGATGCCAACAAGGTTTTCGTTGGTGATATCGTAAATAAAATGGGCATTAACAATGAAATTCCCTCAACTCAGAACTCAATGATTAACTCGATCTTCCGTCGTCACCTTGACGGTAGAGCATTCTGTAACGACCCTGACGTTCTTTTCCTCAGAGATAACAACCTTAAATTTACAGAGGAGCAGAAGCTTGTTCTCGGTAAAATCAACGCAGTTTGCGGTAATGTTCTTTTCGTTTCCGATAATATGGGCGACTATAACGAGAAAACTGTTGGATACGTTAAAAACTTCTTTGAAGATAAAAAATATGAGGTTAAAAACGCAGAATTTATTAACGATACAGACGTTGAAATCATTTTCACAGAAGAAGGCGTTGAAAAGACATTTATCGTAAATCTCTATACAGGTGAAGGAAATATTTTTGACGTGGTTTAATAAAGTGGCAAATTGCAAATTGCAACTAAAAAGACAGTTCATATGAACTGTCTTTTTCTTATCTTATATTCCCACTCTCAATAGCCGATTTCTTTACCGCTTCTGCTATTTCAAAAGCTACGCTTCTGTCTAATGCGGAGGGGATTATGTTTTCTTCGTTAAGCTCGTTTTCGGGGATATGATTTGCAAGGGCGTATGCTGCCGCAAGCTTCATTTCCTCTGTAATTGCAGTTGCACCGCAATCAAGAGCTCCTCTGAAAATACCGGGAAAAACAAGCACGTTGTTTATCTGATTGGGGAAATCCGAGCGACCCGTACCCACAACTCTTGCACCTGCATTTTTTGCTTTATCGGGCATAATTTCGGGGGTGGGGTTAGCCATAGCAAAAACAATTGAGTCTTTATTCATCGTTTTTACCATTTTTTCCGAAAGAATATTCGGTGCTGAAACACCAACGAAAACGTCAGCATTTTTAATAGCAATGTCCAATCCGCCTGTAAGCTTTTCGGGGTTTGTGATTTTCGCAAGCTTTTGTCTTTCCTCGCCTAAAAGCTCATCATTTTCGTCAATGATACCTCGTTTGTCAACAAGCACCATATTTTTAGCACCTGCGGCAATAAGCATTTTCGAAATCGCAGTACCTGCAGCACCTAAGCCGTTTACAACAATTTTAACGTCATCTATTTTTTTATTCACAACTCTCAATGCGTTAAGCACGCCCGCAAGCACAACAACTGCTGTGCCGTGCTGGTCATCGTGGAAAATCGGAATATCGCAGATTTCTTTTAATTTTTTCTCGATTTCAAAGCATCTGGGGGCGGCAATATCCTCAAGATTTATACCGCCGAAGCTACCTGAAAGAAGATAAATAGTTCTTACTATTTCGTCAACGTCCTTTGATTTTATGCAAAGGGGAAAAGCGTCAACGTCTGCAAACTTTTTAAACAGTGCACATTTACCTTCCATAACGGGCATACCTGCCTCGGGGCCTATATCACCAAGACCTAAAACGGCGGTGCCGTCAGTTACAACCGCAACAAGATTATTTCGTCTTGTTAATTCAAATGATTTTTTAACATCATCTTTGATAACAAGGCAAGCCTCTGCAACACCGGGGGTGTAGGCTAAAGCCATATCCTCTCTTGTTTCAACGGGACAACGGGCGACAACCTCAATTTTACCGTTCCATTCGTAATGCTTTTTTAAAGATTCTTCCTTGATATCCATAGTTATTCCTGATTTGCCTGCATTTTAAGATATGCATTTATGAATCCGTCGATATCGCCGTCCATAACTGCATTTATGTTACCGTTTTCAAAGCTAGTTCTGTGGTCTTTTGCGAGAGTGTAGGGCATAAATACGTATGAACGAATCTGGCTACCCCAAGCAATTTCCTTTTGAACACCCTTGATATCACTGATTTTATCAAGATGCTCACGTTCTTTGATTTCAATTAGCTTTGATTTAAGCATACGCATAGCAACCTCACGGTTCTGATGCTGGCTTCTTTCAACCTGACAGGAGCAAACGATACCTGTGGGAATATGAGTAAGACGAACCGCAGAAGAGGTTTTATTAACCTTCTGACCGCCCGCACCTGATGAACGGTAAACGTCCATTTTAATATCCTCGGGTGCGATTTCAACCTCGATGCTGTCGTCGATTTCGGGCATAACCTCTAATGATGCGAAAGATGTATGTCTTCTTCCTGATGCATCAAAGGGTGATACACGAACAAGACGGTGAATACCGCTTTCGCTCTTCATATATCCGTAAGCGTTTTCGCCTTCGATAAGAATAACTGCTGATTTAAGACCTGCCTCATCACCGTCAAGGTAGTCAAGAGTTGAAACCTTGAAGCCGTGACGCTCACCCCAACGGTTATACATACGGAAAAGCATCTGTGCCCAGTCCTGAGCCTCTGTTCCGCCTGCACCTGCATGGAAGGTGAGAATAGCGTTGTTTTTATCATATTCACCTGTAAGAAGAGTTGAAAGAGTCATAGCATCAAGAGAAGCTACGAAATCATCAACGCTTGTTCTGCATTCATCAAAAAGGCTTTCGTCCTCTTCTTCGTTTGCAAGCTCAATAAGTGTAAGAGTGTCGTCAAAAACACCGTTAAGGTCAACGTAAGCCTGAATCTTGTTTTTAAGGCCTGCCATATGCTGAGTGATTTTCTGTGATCTCTGAATATCATCCCAGAAGCCGTCTTTAGCACTTTCCTCTTCAAGCTCTGCAACTTCCGCTTTCATTTTTTCAAGCCCTAAAGCTTCTGCAAGGTCTTTAAGCTTATCCTCATAAGAGAGAAGCTCAAGTCTTAATTCTTCAAATTGAAGCATAAATATATTTCCTTTCAATCGTAATTATTTGAATTTCAAATTTGAGGTATTAACGCATAATAAACACCTAATTACATATTTTTACAAATAATCATTATACCGCAATATCGCCAATATGTAAAGATTAACTTTTAAAAATATTAATCGTTTTTAATATTATTATACAATAAGAATTAAAACACTTGCTTTTTTTGGAAAATAGTGATACTATATGCTACGTATGGAAAGGCAATGACGAAGACAGTAGCTCTTTTATTCCATTAAAGCGAGTCGGTGAGGGTGTGAGGCCGATATGGTGAAAAGATGTCGAATATCACTTCTGAGCCGAGGGCTGAATTTTTCAGTAAGCTTCTCCGGTTGCTCACCGTTATTGGAGCAACGTATGACGGTACGTGTAAATTATGGGTGGTTGCAAAGTATGTCTTTGTCCTGTATTTACAGGGCGAAGGCTTTTATTTTTTTGATTATTTTTTGGAGGTAAAGTTATGTACGAACCTATTTCCCCCAACGTAAATTTTGTTGAACAGGAAAAGAAAATCGAAAAATTCTGGAGAGATGAAAAAATCTTCGAGAAGAGTATCGAAGAAAGAAAAGACGGTACACCTTACGTTTTCTATGACGGTCCCCCTACAGCAAACGGTAAGCCTCATATCGGTCACGTTCTTACCCGTGTTATTAAAGATATGATTCCCCGTTACCGCACAATGAAGGGCTGTATGGTACCCAGAAAAGCAGGTTGGGATACTCACGGTCTTCCCGTTGAGCTTGAGGTTGAAAAGCTTCTCGGCCTTGACGGTAAAGAGCAGATTGAAGAATACGGTCTTGAGCCCTTTATAGCTCACTGTAAGGAAAGCGTTTGGAAATACAAAGGTATGTGGGAGGATTTCTCATTTACCGTTGGCTTCTGGGCGGATATGGAAAAGCCTTACGTTACTTATCATAACGAATTTATTGAGTCTGAATGGTGGGCACTTAAGCAGATTTATGAGAAAAACCTTCTTTATAAAGGCTTTAAAATTGTTCCTTATTGCCCCCGTTGCGGTACACCTCTTTCTTCTCACGGGGTTGCTCAGGGCTACAAGCTTGTTAAAGAGCGTTCAGCAGTTGTTCGTTTCAAGGTTGTTGGTGAGGATGCATATTTCCTTGCTTGGACAACAACACCCTGGACTCTTCCCTCAAACGTTGCGCTTTGCGTTAACCCCGTTGACACTTATTGCAAGGTAAAAGCAGCAGACGGCTACACTTATTATATGGCAGAAGCTCTTCTTGATAAGGTTTTAGGTAAGCTTGCAACTGAAGATGCACCTGCATACGAAATTCTTGAAAGCTACAAGGGTATTGACCTTGAGCATAAGGAATACGAGCCTCTCTTTGATTACGTTAAGCCCATCTGCGAAAAACAGAATAAAAAGGCTTTCTTCATTACAGCAGATAGCTACGTTACAATGACAGACGGTACAGGTATCGTTCATATCGCTCCCGCATTCGGTGAGGATGACGCTAAGGTTGGCAGAAGATACGACCTTCCCTTTGTTCAGCTTGTTGACGGTAAGGGCGAAATGACAGAGCCCACACCCTACGTTGGCACCTTCGTTAAAAAGGCTGACCCCCTTGTACTTGTTGACCTTGATAAAGCAGGACTTCTTTTCGATGCTCCTAAATTCGAGCACGAGTATCCTCATTGTTGGAGATGTAACACACCTCTTATTTACTATGCAAGAGAGTCTTGGTTTATCAAGATGACTGAGGTTAAAGACGACCTTATCAAAAACAACAATACAATTAACTGGATTCCCGAAAGCATCGGTAAGGGTCGTTTCGGCGACTGGCTTCAGAACGTTCAGGACTGGGGTATTTCCCGTAACCGTTATTGGGGTACTCCTCTTAACATCTGGGAATGTGAATGTGGTTGCCGTCATTCTATCGGCTCTATTGAAGAGCTTAAGTCAATGAGCAGCAACTGCCCCGATGAAATCGAGCTTCACAGACCCTTCATTGATGCAGTTACTATTAAATGTCCCGACTGTGGCAAGGAAATGCACCGTGTTCCCGAGGTTATCGACTGTTGGTTTGACTCAGGTGCAATGCCCTTTGCTCAGCATCACTATCCTTTCGAAAACAAAGAGCTTTTCGAAAGCCAGTTCCCTGCAGACTTTATTTCAGAGGCAGTTGACCAGACAAGAGGTTGGTTCTATTCTCTTCTTGCTATCTCAACCCTTATTTTCAATAAAGCACCTTATAAGAACGTTATCGTTCTCGGTCACGTTCAGGATGAAAACGGTCAGAAGATGAGTAAATCAAAGGGTAACGCAGTTGACCCGTTTGATGCTCTTCAGAGCTACGGCGCAGATGCTATCCGTTGGTATTTCTACACTAACTCAGCTCCTTGGCTTCCCAACCGTTTCCACGGTAAAGCAGTTGTTGAGGGTCAGAGAAAGTTTATGAGCACTCTTTGGAATACTTACGCTTTCTACGTGCTTTATGCAAATATTGATAGCTTTGACCCCACAAAATACAATCTTGATGATTGCAAGCTTACAGTAATGGATAAATGGCTTCTTTCAAAGCTTAACTCAATGGTTAAAACTGTCGACGATAACCTTGCTAACTACCGTATTCCCGAAGCTGCAAAGGCTCTTCAGGAATTTACCGACGAAATGAGTAACTGGTATGTTCGTCGCGGTAGAGAGCGTTATTGGGTACAGGGTATTACAGAAGACAAGATTGCAGCATATATGACTCTTTATACTGCACTTGTTACTACTGCAAAAACTGCAGCACCTATGGTTCCATTTATGGCAGAAGCAATTTACAGAAACCTTGTTTGCAACGTTGATAAATCAGCTCCCGAAAGTGTTCATCTTTGCTTCTATCCCGAGGTAAGAGAAGACCTTATCGACCTTGAGCTTGAAAAGAATATGGATGAGGTTGTAAGCATCGTTGTTCTCGGTAGAGCAGCAAGAAACGGCTCAAACATCAAAAACCGTCAGCCTCTTAATACAATGTACGTTCAGTGTGACAAAAAGGTTGAAGGCTACTTTATTGATATTATCCGTGAAGAGCTTAATATCAAAAACGTTGATTTCGTTGAAGATGCAAGTAGCTTCGTTTCATACGTATTCAAGCCTCAGCTTAAAACAGTTGGTCCTAAATACGGTAAACAGTTGGGTGAAATCAGAGAAGCACTTTCAAATCTCCCGTCATCTGCAAAGGCAACTCTCGATGCAGAAGGCAAAATCGTTCTTTCTCTTGCAAGCGGTGAGGTTGAACTTTTAACAGAGGATATTCTCCTTGAAACAAAGCAGAAGGAGGGCGTTTTCACCGTTTCTGACAGAGGCGTTACAGTTGCTCTTGATACAGAGCTTACACCTGAGCTTATTGAAGAGGGCTTCGTAAAAGAGCTTATCAGTAAGATTCAGACAATGAGAAAGGATTCTGATTTCAACGTTATGGACAGAATCAATGTTACTCTTACAGGTAACGACAAGCTCTTCGGAATTGCAAAGAATAATGAGTCTGCTATTTCAACTGTTGTTCTCGCAAATTCTATTGAAAACGGCGAAAAAGGTCAGCTTTCAAAAGAATGGGATATCAACGGCGAAACAGTAACAATTACGGTTGAGAAACTTTAAATAATTAAAACTGCGACAGTAAGTAATTTACTGTCGCAGTTTTAATTTATGGTAACTCCGCTATAATAATGTGTCAAAATATCTTTATACGTGTAACCTTGCCTTGCGAAATAATCCGCACCGTATTGGCTCATACCTATTCCGTGACCGTAGCCGAGGACGTTAAATGTTATAGAGGAATCCGTTGAAGTTACTGTAAAAACGGGGCTTCGTAGCGAAAAAAACCTTCTTATTTCTTCGCCCGTATAGCTAATGCCGTTAATATCTGCTTTTAATACGGTGCCTGTTGGTGATGTTTCCTTGATATTTACCGCATTTGCAAGGCTTTCAATATTGAATTCAGCATTAGTACTTTTCATTTTTGAAACGAATTCATCTAAAGAAAAAGAAACGCTTGTAGCGTATTGAGGAGATAGGCAGTCACCCTGACTTTCCACGCTCGTAAGGTAAGGTACGCTTTCACTCCATAAATTCTCCGAGCTTTCCGTTTTTCCGCAGCTTATAGCGAAAAATGCAGCAACAATTAGTTGGTCATTATAATAAATTGCTTGATCTTTTACTGAATTTACAACGTTTTTTAATTTGTTTTCGTATTTTTCAAAATCATTTCCCCATTTTGCTCTTCGCTCTGCTTCATTTATGTAGCCTTGGTGAATTGCTGTGTTGTCGCTTATATCTGCATTATTCGTTTTTTCTGCATTAATCTTTAACCTTAAAGCGTTTGTGTAGCAGGTTACTGCTTGTGCTTTCAAGGCTTCCTCGTGATAGGCGAGAGGCATTTCTGCCGCAACACTTCCACAGACATATTCAAACATATCCATTTCAACGTTTTGATTTTGTGATGATAAAAATACTGTTATTGTATCGTTATTTTGTTGCTGAACTTCTGTAGTTACAATGCTTTCGGTTGCTTCTGAATTGACAGAATCAGCGTTTTTAATGGATTTTTGTACGGTGCCTTTTAATGCCGTAACGGGTAAAACCAGCATAATTACAGCACAAACGAGAATAAGTATTAAAAAATGCTTCATAAAATTTTCACCAATCCTTAAATTTTTGTTGATAAAGTATTATTGACAATACGTTTTATATGTTATAAAATAATATGAATTATTATTTTGATTTATGATTGGTATATTATTGATACATTATTGATAAGGAGTGAGATAGATGCCAACTTATATAGAGCCTATTAAAAGCAGCGATTTAACAACTCTTTGCGACGAGTTGAAAAAATACAGTGCTATTCCGCAGGATTATTTCGATAGATTTGAAGTTAAAAGAGGCTTAAGAAACCGCGACGGAAGCGGTGTTATGGCAGGGCTTACAAAGGTTTGCTCTGTTGAGGGTTATTATATTGACGACGGTGAAAGAAAGCCCATAGAGGGTCATCTTACATATAGAGGTATCGACATTAATAATATTGTTGACGCTTGTGTTGCGGAAAACCGTTTCGGTTATGAAGAAACTGCATGGCTTCTTCTTTTCGGTACCCTTCCCACAAGAAATCAGTTAAATTTATTTAATAAAGTGCTTTCCGAATCAAGAGATCTTCCCGAGGATTTCATTGAAGATATGATTATGAAAGCACCGTCACCTAACGTTATGAATAAGCTTGAACGTTCAGTTCTTTCTCTTTATTCATACGATAGCAACCCTGACGATTTATCTATTGAAAACGTTCTTCGTCAGAGTATTCAGCTTATCGCACAGCTTCCGACAATTATGACCTACGCTTATCAGGTTAAGAGAAGATATTATCTCAAAGAGAGTATGTATCTTCATCCCCTCAAAGCTGGTCTTACAACAGCTGAAACAATTCTTTATAACACCCGTTCAAATATGGAGTTTACAGATGAAGAAGCAAAGCTTCTTGACCTTTGCCTTATTCTTCACGCTGAACACGGCGGTGGTAACAACTCTGCATTTGCAACAAGAGTGCTTACCTCAAGCGGTACGGATACTTATGCAGCTATTTCCGCGGGTATCGGCTCACTTAAGGGTCCCCGTCACGGTGGTGCAAATCTTAAGGTTGCCGAGATGCTTAACTACTTAAGAGCAGACGTTAAGGATATTACCAACGAAGGCCAGATTGCTGATTTCCTTAAGAAAATTATCAATAAAGAAGCAGGTGACAGAAGCGGTCTCGTTTACGGTATGGGCCACGCTGTATACACCCTTTCAGACCCAAGACAGATAATTCTTAAGCGCGAAGCATTAAAGTTAGCTGAGAAAAAGGGCTATGCTGATGAATTTCAAGCTCTTGATCTTATTGAAAAGCTTACACCCGAAATTTTTGCAAGCGAAAAGAACAATAATAAAAAGATTTGTGCTAACGTTGACCTTTATTCAGGTCTTATTTATGAGATGTTAGGTATTCCCGTAGACCTTTATACACCTCTTTTTGCAGTTGCTCGTGTTGCAGGTTGGTCTGCTCACAGAATTGAAGAGCTTATCACAGGTAACCGTGTAATAAGACCTGCTTATAAAAACGTGGCTGTTCCTAAGGAGTATGCCCCGATAGATGAAAGAATCTCAAATTTCAAACGTCAGACAGTATATATTCCTCTTGATGAGAGATAATTGAAAGGACTGTGAACAATGAGTAAAATTAAAGGCTCTTCAAGTGCAATAAAAATGAAATATCTTCTTATCGTTTTTGCTACTGCAGTTCTTGTTGCACTTCCTACACGAGTTTATCAGCTTTTAGCACTTGTAGACGTAGAAAACGGTTTCTATAAAGAAAGCGACGTTACAATCCCTCTTCTTTACGGTATCGTAGCAGTTTTCACTGTCGTATTTCTTGTGTTAAGCTTTTTAAGTAAAGAAGTTCCTTCACCTAAGCTTCCTACGGGTAAAAACCCGATTTTAGGTGCAACCTCTATAGTAATGGTTGCGGGTCTTGCTTGGGATATGGTAACGGTTATCAAAAATACTGTTCCCGTAAATCAAGGAAACAGTCAGATTTTTATAAGTCTTTTACGTTCAAACCTTGCTGAGCAAGGCGGTGCATTAACGGTTTTAAGATTTGTTTTTGCATTCTTTGCAGTTATTTATTTTCTTGTTTTTGCAATGAGCCATCTTAACGGAAAAGCATCTTATAAAGAGTTTAAGCTTCTTGCACTTTCTCCTTTGTGCTGGAGTATGACAATGCTTGTTTCAAGGCTTATGAATGCTATAAGCTTTACAAAGGTTTCAGAGCTTCTTTTTGAAATCTTTATGTTCTTGTTTATGATGCTTTTCTTCATAACCTTTGCCCGTATTTCTTCAGGTGTTTTCACCGAAGACAGTATGTGGGGTATTTATGGCTACGGCTTTGCTGCAACGCTTTTCGCAGCACTTGTTACAATCCCCAGAATCGTTATTCTCGCAGTAGGTCTTAAAACCGTTGAAGGTAACGAATTCAGCATAACCCACCTCACAGCACTTGTATTTATTCTTTCATATATATTTGCTTCATTAGGTGTAGGCTTTAAAGACGGCGTTAAAAACAGAAGAACAGTTAATGAAATCGTTCTTCCTGACATTGAAAAGAAAGCTTCAAAAACAGAAGTTGTTACAGAAGCAGTTATCACAGAAACAGTTTCTGCAGATGAAGAAATTGCTCCCGAAATTGCCGCTACTGAAATGATTGACAAGCAGTTAGCAGAGCTTGAAAAAGAAGCTGATGCAGAAATTATCGAAGAGGTAGCTGAAGAGGCTATCGAAGAAGAGCCTGAGGTTATCGAAGAGGTAGTTGAAGAAGCTATCGAAGAAGAGCCCGAGGTTATTGAAGAGATAGTTGAAGAGGCTATTGAAGAAGAGCCCGAGGTTATTGAAGAGGTAGTTGAAGAAGCTATCGAAGAAGAGCCTGAGGTTATCGAAGAGATAGTTGAAGAGCCTATTGAGAAAGCAGAGAAAAAAGAAAAAAAATCTTTTGTTTCGGGCTTATTTAAAAAATCAAAGGCTGAAGAAAACACCTCGAATGATGAATTTTCTGCAGTATCACTTGCAGAATTAAAAAACAGAAAAAATGAAGAATAATTATATAAATCTGTGCAGGAGATAAAAATGTTTTTAAACAATATGATGACCGCCGCACAGCAGGTTGTTATTCTGTATCTGATAGTTGCGGTCGGCTTTATAGCCGACCGTTTGCACATTTTCGGTCAGGATACCGCAAAGCGTTCAAACGATTTATTGTTTTACGTAATAACACCTGTTGTTATGGTGCAGTCCTTTATAAATATGGAATTCAGTATGCAAACGGCAAAGTCCTTCGTTATTGCGTTTGTATGTATGTTTGGCACTCTTACCGTTGGTATATTGCTTGCATTACCCTTTTTCAATAAAGCAGGCAAAGACGGTGCTATTTATAAATATGCTGTAACCTACGGTAATATGGGGTATATGGCTTTACCTCTTTGTCAGGCGATGCTTGGCAGCGAAGGTGTATTTTATTGCTCGGCAGGCGTTGTAGCATTTAATATACTTTCCTTTACTCACGGTATCTGGCATATGACAAAGGGTGAGGGTAAAAATAAGTTTAACCCCAAGTTGCTCATATTAAATCCGGGAGTTATATCTGTTTTAATAGGCTTGCCATTATTTATTTTTGACGTGCAGCTGCCCGATATGTTGAATTCAGCTATAACGCATATTTCAAACCTTAATACACCTCTTGCAATGCTGTTTTTGGGTACGTATATAGCTAACACAGATATCAAGAGTATGTTTAAGGAGAAAAATATTTATCTTGTTATGGGTTTAAAGCTTGTCGTTTTGCCGTTAATAATGCTTTGTATATTCAAGCTTTGCGGTGTTGGCGGTGCTATACTTACTGCTTGCCTTATCTCTGCATCCGTACCGAGTGCAAATAATACTGTAATGTTTTCTGCAAAATACGGTAAGGATACGGGTGTTGCTTCAAAGGTGGTTGCATTTTGCTCCGTCGTTTCAGTCCTTACAATGCCTGTTATGATTGCTTTGAGTAAATGATGAATATAAAAATACCTTTCAGTGATTTTTTGCCTTGGGGCATTTGTAGATTTTGCGATATTGAAGATAATCTTATTCAGTGCAGAGCTAAAAGCCGAATACCCAAAGAAGCAAAAAGTGTTATAGTTTATTTATTCCCTTACTATTTAGGTGAGGATAGCTATAAAAAACTTAATATTTCAAAATATGCCGTACCTGACGACTATCACATAATTGTAGGGGCGTATCTTGAAAAGGCGGCAGGGGAGTTAAAAGAGAGATACCCTGATAATAGCTTTGAGCTTTTTTGCGATAATTCACCTATTCCTGAGGTTAAAGCGGCGGTGCTTTCAGGCGTTGGTGTAAAAGGCGATAACGGACTTCTCATAAATGAAAAATACGGTAGCTTTTGCTTTATCGGTGAAATAGTAACTGATTTAGAAATTGCCCCTACCACGTCAGTAAAAACAGAATGTCTTAAATGCGGTAAATGTAAAAAAGCCTGTCCCGACGGTGCAATAGATGACGGTTTCTGTAAAGAAAAATGTTTTTCTCATTTAACGCAGAAAAAAGGCGAGTTAAACGAAAAAACTGCTGAATTTATTCGCAAAAACGGTTGTATCTGGGGTTGCGATAACTGTCAGAATATTTGCCCGATGAATGAAAATATTCCGGTTACACCTATAAAAGAGTTTCTTGAAAGTGCTAAAAGTGAATACAGATTTGGGGATTCAATAGAAAAAAGAGCATATTCATGGCGTGGAAGAGAAGTTATTGAAAGAAACTTGAAAATAATGTGTTGTAATGATAATAAAAATGAATTATAATTAATATGGAAATATAAAGTAAGTAAAGGGGATAGTTTTATGAAACTTATTGTTGGTATTGTAAACAGCGAGGATGCTAATGACCTTCTTTCCGAAATCACAAAAGCATCTTTCCAGGCAACAAAGCTTTCTACCTCAGGCGGCTTTCTTAAAATGGGTAACGTAACCGTTCTTGTCGGTGTTGAAGATGAGCAGGTTGATCAGGTAGTTGAAATTTTCAGAAACTGTTGTTCTCGCAGAACGCAGATGATTTCTGCAACGTCACACACCTTCTTAGGCGAAGGCTTCGTTACAGCCGCACCCGTTGAGGTTACTATTGGCGGAGCTACACTTTTTGTTCTTGATGTAGATAAGCTTATTAAATTATGATTTATGAAAACAAGTTTCCCGAAAGCACGTTAAAAACTCTTGACAGTTTTTTTGCTGACGGTAGAACGCCACACGCAATTTTAATTGACGGTGGTAGCGAAAAAGATAGAATAGAGCTTGCTTTACTTGCTGCAAGGATGATGGTCTGCGAAAATAAAGACAGAGTGCCTTGCGGTGAGTGTGAGCATTGCCGAAAAGCAAGTGAAAACATACATCCCGATATTATTAAAATAACAAAGCCGGATGACAAAAAGCTTTTTGTTAAGGCTGACGTTAAAAAAATGGTGGCAGAGGCTTATCTGACACCCAATGAAGCAAACGTTAAAGTGTACGTTATCAGCGAAATGCAGCTGATGAATGAGGAAAGTCAAAACCTTCTTCTTAAAATTCTGGAAGAGCCACCGTCATACACCGCTTTTATTCTTACGTCGGTTACTTCAAACGCTGTAATCGGTACGGTTTTATCCCGCGTTATACGATTAAGATTAGGTGAAATTGTTCAAGCTGAATGTTCTGAAAAAGCAAGGGACGTTATTAAAAAGCTTTCACAGGCGGTTATAACACCTTATGAATACGACAGAATTGAGGCCACCGCCCCGTTAGACGGCAATAAAGCTCTTACTGTTGAGGTGCTTAACGTCTTTTGTGACGTGTTAAGAGATTCAATTGCCTTGAAAAACGGTGGAAAAGCTTTATATAAAGCTTTTTTGGAAGAAAGCAAAATAATGTCGGAAAGGCTTTCTTTAAAAAAGCTTCTTGATACGTACAATTACGTGGACGAATTGATTAAATCCCTTGAAAACAATCCCAATTACACATTGCTTTGCACAGTTTTATGTGCAGGTATATAGAGGGGTAGGCTTTACTCACTCTAAATAAACATACGAAATTTACGGAGAATTAAAATATATGGCAGAAGTTGTAGGTATTCGCTTTAAAGAAAACGGCAAAATTTATTATTTTGATCCGGATACTAAGGTGTATTCAAAAGGCGAACAGGTTATAGTTGAAACTGTAAGAGGTATTGAATGCGGTACGGTGGCAACGCCTAACCATAAAATCACCGAAAGTGAAATCGTTCACCCTCTTAAAAAGGTTATAAGAAAAGCAAGTGCTGAAGATATAAAAACAGTTGAGCAAAACAGAAAGAAGGAAGAAGAAGCCTTCGGTTTCTGCATTAAAAAGGTTGAACAGTTAGGCCTTGAAATGAGCCTTGTTGAAGTTGAATGTGCTTTTGACGGTAGTAAAATGATTTTTTATTTCACTGCTGACGACAGAGTTGATTTCAGAGAGCTTGTAAAAATTCTTGCTTCCAATTACAGAACAAGAATTGAAATGCGTCAGATAGGTGTCAGAGACGTTTCTAAAATGCTTGGCGGTTTAGGCATTTGCGGAAGACCCTTCTGTTGCTCTCAATTCCTTGATGATTTCCACCCCGTTTCAATCAAAATGGCAAAGGAGCAAGGTCTTTCTCTTAATCCTACAAAAATCAGCGGTACTTGCGGAAGACTTCTTTGTTGCCTTAAATATGAGCAGGAAAGCTATGAATATCTTGCAAAGATTACGCCTCGCGTAGGCTCCATTGTTGATACAAGAGAGGGTAGAGGTACGGTTGTTGAAAACAGCCTTCTTACAGGTATGCTTAAGGTTCAGCTTGACAGAAGACCCGAAGCAATACCCGCAGAGTTTAACCGTAGTGAAGTAAGGTTAGTTAAGGGTGCAAAGCCTGTAAAGGTTGAAGAAGTTGACGTTGAAGAATAAAAATTTATTTTAGTATTGATTTTCACAAAATATGTGATACAATAAAGAAAAAAAGCAAGGAGGTCAGAAAAATGGCATACAAAATTACTGATGATTGTATCTCTTGCGGCGCATGTGCAGCAGATTGTCCCGTTGAGGCTATCTCTGAAGGCGATGGCAAATACGTTATCGATGCAGATACTTGTATTGATTGCGGTGCTTGTGCAGATTCTTGCCCCGTAAGTGCTCCCGTTCAGGACTAATTATATAGTTTTTACCAGAGCAATACTTAAATGAAAAATGCCTTGTGTTCGTTTCGAACACAAGGCTTTTTTATGTTTTGAAATTTAATAAATATATATGTAAAAAATAAGTAAATTTATTTAAAAGTATTTGTATTTCTTCAAATTTGTGGTATAATGAAACGGATAATGGGATATTAGACAGAAGATTTAGATAATACAGTTGAATGAGGTGCGTTTTATGTCTATGAAGAAGTTTTTGGATATCACGGATTTTTCGAGAGAAGGTCTTAGAGAAATCCTTAATCTTATGAGCTTTTTAAAAACAAATACCGGCACTTATTCTCAAGAATTAGACAAAAAAGTTGTTGCAAATGCTTTTTATAAGGAAGATAAAAATACAGAGGCAGCTTTTACAGCGGCTACAGTCCGTATGGGAGGCAGTACGATGAGCTTTCGTAATTCATCAAACGGTAGCCTCAAGGATGATATAACAGTTATGTCATCAGTTTCTGACGTTATAGTTTTGTCCCATTCAAAAAAAGGTGCCGCAAGGGCAGCCTCTCTTTATTCAAGCGTGCCCGTTATTAATGCGGGTGATGGCGGTAGAGCATACCCTGTAAAAACCCTTGCTGATTTTTCAACAGTATGGATTGAGAAAAATCATATTTCAAATATGAAAATAGGCTTTTTAGGTGATTTTTCAAACAATGCACTTGTTAAAAATCTTCTTCAATGCTTAAGTCTTTATAACGGAAACGAATTTTATTTCATATCCGTTAACGGTGCCCCTCTTCCTGAGGAATTAATAAACATATTAAATAAACGAGAGAAAAATTATTTCGTTTTTGACAATCTTTTTGATGCTATTCCTCATCTCGATATTTTATATATGACCGAGGTTACAAAGGAAAGCTTTGAAAACGAAAAGTTATTCGAAGAAAGAAAGAATAATTTTATTTTAAATGAAAAAATGCTTCTAACTGCAAAGCAAGAGCTTGTCATTCTTCATCACTTCCCGAGAGGGATTGAGCTTGATATGTCTGTTGATAATGACGAAAGAGCAAAATACGTTTCAGCTCTTGAAAGATACGTTGACGCTTGCTGTGCAAGTATTCTTAAAACTGTTACGGGTAGAGCAGGCAGATGTATAAAGCCTGATTTTGAAGAGGCTACCCATGATGCTTATTGCGGAAGACCTGATTGCATAACCTCTGATGAAAAATATCTTCCTCCGTTATTTTACGAGCTTGCTGACGGAAAGCTTATTTGCAAATATTGCGGTCAAGAGTTGAAGACTAATGAATAAAAAAATACTTGTAATTGAGGGCTCAAACCGCCCTAATAGCTATACAAACGAAATTTGCCGTAGCTGTGTAAATGAATTAGAAAATGCAGAAATCGAAGTTTTTAATACTTATAAAACATCTTTTCATTTTTGTAACGGCTGTAATTACTGCGAAGAAAACGGGAAATGTGTACATAGAGATTTAGATGCATTTTTTGAAAGCTTTGAAAATGCAGATTTGATAATTTTTTCAAGCCCCGTTTATAACGGTGGATTTTCTTCACCGATAAAATCACTTATAGACAGATTTCAGCTTTATTACACATCATTTTACAAAAATGGCAAAAATCAAGCTATAAAAAAACACCGAAAGGCTTTACTTGTTGTAACCGCAGGCAGAAGCGGAGTTGAAGCTCTCGGTTATATGGAAAAACAGTTGAAATGTGCGTTTACAATTTTGAATATGGAATTAAAAGGCTCGGTTTTATGCTCTTTTACTGATACCGACCCTGATATTGAAAAAGCAAAATCGGAATTAACATCTCTTTTAAAAAGGAGTTTAAGCAATGAATAAAAAAAGGAAGAAAATAATATCTGTTGCAGCAGTTGTTGTTCTTATAGCAATAACTTTCGGCATAATAGGTGTTGCCCTTACTGTTGATGACGGTATGTTTTATAATAACACACCGATGAAAATAACCCCCAATGCAGAGGTTATAGGCAGCATTGACGTTAAGGGTGATCATGAAGAATATATGTTTGAGGTTACTCAAAACGGTATTCTTACCGTTAGACTTGACCATGATAACCTGCTTGATTCTCTTAAATGCGGATTTATTGTAACTCTTTATAAAATAATAGACGGTGAAACAAGAGTTTATAAAGAAATTACGTACTTTAAATCCTTCTGGAGTGACGTTACTTCAAGCTGGGGTGAAACAGGTATAACACCGGGTACATATCTTATAGTTGTTGAGCCCGGTATAGATATTCTTTATTCTGATTTTACAATAGTAACCTTATTTACTCCTACTGAAGCCTATGAAAAGGAGCTTAACGATACAAAGTCGGAGGCAACTCCCGTTCAAATCGGTAGAGTTTATTACGGTTCAGGCTCTCAGCGTGTTGAAAGCACCGATTCCGACTGGTTTACTTTTGAAGTGAGTGAAGATTCCTGCGTTAATATAACCTTTGCCCATTTAGACCATAAAATTCCGTCAGCAGGGTGGACTATCAGGCTTTACAATGAATTTGACCAGCTTATCAGTGATTTTACGTCAAAGTTAAGTGATGCAATAGTAAAAACAGGCTCATTGGGCTTAAGAAAAGGAAAATATTACGTTCAGGTTGAAACACAAACTCCCGTAGTAGATACTTATAAAATACAGGTCGGTGCGGATACCGCTGTCAATCACGAGTTTGAGCTTAACGACAATCCTGCGTTAGCAACAGATTTACCGATGAATGTTGCAATAAGCGGTTCGCTTGCTGATAAGGTGCTTAGTCTTGATAAGGACTATTATAAATTCACCGTTCCTTCCGATGGTATTGTGAATTTCGAATTCACTCATAACGTGCTTGAGGGCGATAAAACGGGTTGGAATATAAGAATTATCAGGCTTGAAGCAGACGGAACACAAACAGAAATGATTAAGAAATCGTCAAAATGGAACGAAAGCGGTACAACAATTCCTAATATCGGTCTTCCCGCAGGTACTTATTATGCTTGTATAGACGGTGACTCTGTATCGTATAACAGCGAATCCTATTTCTGTAAATGGACGTTTACTGAAACCGACAGTTACGAAAAAGAATTTAATAACTCATTCGAAAGTGCAAACGATATAACCTTCAATAAAGAGTATCAGGGTGCAATTATTTCAAAGGATACAGAATATATCTTTGATGAGGACTACTACAAATTCACTCTTACAGAAGAAACACCCGTTGCTCTTGAATTCAGCCATACAAGAATCTTTGAAAGTCAGGAAGCATGGTTGTTTGCTATTGTTGATGCTAACGGTAACGTGATTGCCGAAGAGGATTGCTACCTCAATGAAGGTCGTGACAGTATAGATGTTACAACTCTTCCTGCAGGCACCTACTACGTAAGAATCAAGGGCGGTCTTCAGGGTAGTGAAGACGTTTACACCATCAAATTGATAAAATAAACTGTGCGGTGAATTATAGTTGAAAAAATTTATATGCTTACTTCTGGCACTGTCTTTCGTTTTTGCGGGAGGCTGTGTCGGGGGAAGTAACGATGTGGAAAAAACCGAAAAAATAACAATAGCTACGTCCTTTTATCCCGTGTATATATTCACGTTAAATATTGTAGACGGGATAGATGCCTTTGAGGTAAAGTGTATGGCGGAGCAGAATATAGGCTGTCTTCACGATTATACTCTTACTTCTAAAGACGTAAGGCTTCTTAACGATGCTACTGCGTTAGTTATTAACGGTGCGGGCATGGAAAGCTTCGTTGAAGATGCTTATAAAAACGTTGATGATTTATTCGTTATAGATTCTTCAACAGGTATAGAGCTGCTTTGCGGTGAAACTGTTCACAGAGATAATGGTGATTCTCATAATGACGGGAATTCCCATAACCATTCTCATGACCATGAAAATAATTCACATATCTGGCTCTCTGTCGAAAATGCAAAAATACAGGTTGAAAACATAAAAAACGGCCTTTCTGAACAATTTCCCGAATACAGATATTTGTTCTTTAAAAATTATGAGGCTTACATTAAAAGATTGGAAGCCCTTGAAGAAATTCAAAAAGAATATTCTTCTATGATTACAGATAAAAAGGTTATAACCTTCCATAAAGCCTATGATTATTTAGCAATGGATTTAGGCTTTCAGGTTGTAGCTTGCGTTGAAAGCGATGAGGGTGGTGAGCCCTCGGCAAAAAAGCTTGCAGAATTAGCGGAGCATATTAACAAAGATAAAATATGTGCGTTATTTATCGAACCACAGTACACAGGCTCTGCGGCGGAAATTTTAAAAAACGAAACAGATATAAATATTTATATCATTAACCCCGTTACAAGCGGTGAAGCGAGCTTAACCGCATACGAGGATATAATGAAAGAAAATTACGAGTTGATTTTAAAGGCGGTGAAGTAAAATGGCATCCGAAAACGGTTGCGGTCTTTGTAAAATAAAAGTAGATAGAATCGGCGTAAAAAAAGGGACCGACGTATTGCTTTCGGACGTTTCTTTTGAGCTTCATTGTGGTGAGCTTACAGCTTTAATAGGCGTAAACGGTGCCGGTAAAACTACTCTTTTAAAATCTATTTTAGGTGAAATCAAGCATCAGGGTACAGTTTCATTTGAATCCCATTGTGGCGAAAAGATTAGTAAAATAACAATAGGATACGTGCCACAGCACCTTGATTTTGACCGTTCAGCTCCTATCAGCGTTGAGGATTTTCTTATGATAGGAAGAACGGGAAGCCCCGTTTGCTTTATAAAAAACAAGAAAATCTCACGTGAGCTTGATGAAATTCTTGAAACCGTAGGCTGTAAGGAGTTGAAGGGGAAACGTTTAGGTGACCTTTCGGGTGGAGAGCTTCAAAGGGTTATGCTTGCTAACGCCTTGTATCCAACCCCTGAGCTTCTTATTCTTGATGAGCCCGTTTCGGGTGTTGATGCATCAGGTAGTGAAAAGTTTTACGAGGTTATATCAGATTTAAAACAACATTACCATATGGCAATTGCGATGGTTTCTCACGATTTAGGTATCGTCAGAGATTTTGCGGATAACGTTGTCCTTATAAATAAATCTGTTCTTAAAAGCGGTAATGCGAAATCCGTTTTCTCCTCAGATGAGTTTAGTCAAAGCTTTTACAGCTTGTCAAAGGAGGGTGAAGAATGAGTGTAATATATAATTTCGCACAGAACGTGTTACCTTTTGCCTGGGCAGAATATAAATTTATGGTCAACGCCTTTTTAGCCATTCTTCTTATAGCTCCGCTTATGGGTATCCTCGGTACAATGGCTGTAAACAACAAAATGGCATTCTTTTCAGATGCCTTGGGTCATAGTGCTTTTACCGGTATCGCCTTAGGCGTGCTTTTGGGAATACATAATGAAGCTATATCATTGATAGCTTTCGGTGTTTTTCTTGCCCTTGTTATTACGAGAGTGAAAAACAAAGGGAAAGCATCCTCGGATACGGTAATAAGCGTGTTTTCTTCAACTGCGGTTGCGGTGGGCTTGCTTGTGCTTTCCTACGGTGGCGGCTTTTCAAAATACAGTGCGTATCTTGTTGGCGATATTTTAAGCGTAACACCTTTAGAAATTCTTTGCTTACTTGTAACTCTTATAGCGGTTATTGTAATATGGGCATTCATTTATAATAAGCTTCTTATAATATCAATAAATAGAGAATTAGCCGCAAGCCGAGGCGTGAAAACCGCCCTTTACGAAAATATATTCGTAGTAGTTGTAGCGGTTGTAGTAATGCTTTCAATTAAATGGGTAGGTATTCTTCTTATCAATTCACTTCTTATTTTACCTGCCGCAGCTGCAAGAAATATTGCAAAAAATTCCGGTCAGTACCTTGTGAGCTCAGTAGCAATATCGGTAATATGCTCCGTATGTGGATTGCTTATTTCCTTTTACGCGGATACCTCAGCAGGTGCGACTATAGTAACGGTTTTAGCAGTTGTCTTTTTTGCGACTTACTTATTCAGAAAAAAATAAAATTAAAATTTATTCCGAAAGGACTGTATATAAATGTTGTTTTCTCAAGATATAGGTGTGGATTTAGGAACAGCCAATACCCTTGTATTTGTTAAAGGAAAGGGTATTGTTATAAGAGAGCCTTCAGTTGTTGCGGTTGACGAAAGAACAAATCCTAAAACCGTTGTTGCTGTTGGTGCGGATGCTAAAAAAATGATAGGCAGAACACCCGGCTCAATTACCGCGGTAAGACCTCTTAAGGATGGCGTTATTGCAGACTTTGATATGACCTCTGATATGCTTAAAGAGTTTATAAAAAGAGCAATAAGCGGTTCACCCTTTAACAGAGCAAGGGTTATGATTTGCATACCCTCAGGCGTTACCGAGGTTGAAAGAAGAGCCGTTCACGATGCTGCGAAAAGTGCAGGTGCAAGATACGTAAGTCTTATTGAAGAGCCTATGGCAGCGGCAATCGGTGCAGGCCTTCCCGTTTTAGATGCAACCGGCAGTATGATAGTTGATATCGGTGGCGGTACAAGTGAGGTTGCAGTTATTTCTTTAGGTGATATTGTTACTTCAAAATCCGTAAGAGTTGCGGGTGATACCTTCGATGAAGCAATTATTTCATACGTAAAAAGAACATTTAACCTTCTTATCGGTGAAAGAAGTGCTGAGGATATTAAATTAAAATTAGGCTCTGCTTATCCTTACGAGGGTGAAGCCGCAATGGAAATTAAAGGTAGAAACCTTATTGACGGTCTTCCTAAATCTGTTGAAATTACAAGTGAGCAGGTACGTGAGGCTCTTGCAGACCCCGTTGATCAGATTCTTGATTCTATAAGATACACTCTTGACAGAACTCCCCCTGAGCTTGCCGCAGATATTATCGAAAGAGGTATTACTCTTTCAGGTGGCGGAGCACTTCTCAGAGGTCTTGATAAGCTTATTTCTACAGAAACAGGTATGCCTGTAAACGTTGCTAAAAACCCAATTGATTGCGTTGTAAACGGAACAGGTATATGTCTTGAAAAAGACCTTTTAGGCTTTAAGAAGGGTTAAAAAATGAAAAGATTTTTACGAAGCTCTGTGTTCAAAAATTTGATAGTGATAGTGGCAGTTGTTATTGTGGGTGTTGTAGTTGCTTCCTTAAGTCATAATGCATCTTCACCCGTAACTACCGTAATAGGAACTGTTTTTTCGCCTTTACAAAAGCTGTCGTCATATATAGCAGATAATGTTGACGGGCTTTCCGCATCGTTTCGTTCATCCTCTGTTTATATAGAAGAAAACGAGGCTTTAAAGAAAGAGATTGAAGAATACAGAAAACAGCTTACAGATTATAATGAATTAAAAAATAAAGTAGATGCCTACGAAGAGTTTTACGGAATAAAGCAACAGAATCCCGATTATGAATTCAGCTACGGCTCGGTTATATCAAAGGATGCTGCCGATGCTTACGGCTCATTCGTGCTTGACATCGGTTCAAAAGACGGCGTTAAGGTAGATGACCCCGTTATTTACGGTGAATATGTAGTTGGCGTAGTTAAAAAAGTTAATTATACAACTTGCGTTGTATACTCTGTGCTTGACCCAAGGGTGAATATAGGTGCTTTTGAATCGGGTACAAGAGAATACGGCTACGTTTCAGGTGATTCTAAGCTTTATAATTCAGGTCTTTGCAAGCTTTCAGGACTTGATTCATCAACGTCAGTTGTTGGTGGCGGTATCGTTTGCACCTCGGGTGCGGGCGGAGTATTCCCAAACGGTCTTATAATAGGTGAGGTAAAGGCTGTGCATAGTGATGACGTTTCATCAGCCTATTACGCAGAAATTAAGCCCTTTATAAACCCCAGTGAAATCACAGACGTTTTTGTTATAACCTCATTTGAGGGTCAGGGTGAAGAAGATATATCTGATTAATTTCAGTTTGTTTTACTAAAAATAAAAAGAGAAAAGAGGTGATACCTTGCATTACGGAGATAATAAACCTAAATATATAAGATGGGCAATTTTTGCTTTGCTTGTGATGGGGGCTTGTGTGCTTCAAAATTCATCGGGCGGTTTAATGGAAATCTTTGGTGCAAGAGTATTCCTTCTTATTCCCTTATGTGTGAGCGTGGCTATGTTTGAAAGAGAAGTCCCTTCGGCAATAATAGGTGCTTTTGCAGGCGTGCTATGGGATATTTCAAGCGGTGCAGACGGGTATAACACTTTAGTTATTATGCTCTTATGTGCAGGTGTGTCATTGCTTATAAGCCACTTAATGAGAAATAATATTGTTACTGCTCTGGTATTAGGAGTAGGAGCAACTTTTGTATATGAATTTATATACATAATACGAATAGCCTTCTCGGGCAATCCTATTTACAGAATTTTAACCTTTTATTTCCCGTCCTTGATTTTAACGGTGGTGTTTATGCCACTTTGCTATTTTATTGTAAAAACGATTTACTCTTCATTTAAAGTTGCAGATTAGAGGATATATATGTCTATTGAATTACGAAAAAGAAGAAGAATATCAGGTACTGTTGTAATTGCCGTAAGCTTTCTGTTTTTGCTTCTTGCAGTTGGTAAAAATCAGATTATAGACGGTGACGAGTACAAAGCTGCGGCGGAAAGCCTTGCGGTTTCAAGCAGTACGGTTAAAGCATCAAGAGGTGAAATTCTTGATTGCAACGGTAACCCTCTTGTTACAAACAGGCAGGGTAGTTCAGTCGTGTTCAAATATTCAGAGTTCCCCGAAGCCGACCATCAGGAAGACAGAACAGAGCTTATTTTTTCTTTAATTAAGCTTTTCGAAAAAAATGACGTTCAGTGGATAGACAGGCTTCCTCTTGTTTATGATAACAAGAAACTTGTAGTGGACGAAGATAAAATGACAGAATTCAAGTATATGGTTTCGGAAAATATGCTTGAAATGGAAAATGGTGAAAAATCAACACCCGACGAGTGTCTTGATGCTCTTATAAAAAGATATAAGCTTGAGGATTATTCAAGGCAGGATGCAAGAAAAATAGCCTCAGTTTGCTTCGGTATGAAATACCTTTCCTTTTCAATAGCAGCCCCCTATACCTTTGCAGAGGACGTGCCGTCAGAAATCATAGCTATTATTATGGAAAAGGGCAGTACTTATCCCGGTGTAGCATCAGAAAGCGTAAGCTACAGAGAATACAGTGATACGATAAGCTATTCTCACATTCTCGGTGTTGTAGGCTCAATCAGTGCAGAAGAATATGAATCAGAAGCTAAAAAGCTTGAAGAAAAATTGAGCGACGAAACCCTTACAGGTACAGAAATTAAGGTTCTGAAAAATAATGCGTATTCTCTTAACGATAAGTATGGAAAAAGCGGAATAGAAGCCGCTATGGAGTCTTATTTAAGGGGTACAAACGGAATAAAAACAACAACTACGGGCTCTGACGGTGTTGTTACCGAAGAATATCTTTCAAAGCCCGAGCAAGGTAATACGGTTGTCACTACGATTGACGGTGAGCTTCAAAAAATTGCAACTCAGGCACTTGCCGATATGCTCGTTGATAATAAAAATTCAGCGTATTTCGGCACAGCTGGTGCTATGATAGTTATGAATTGTAAAACGGGTGCAATTCTTGCAAACGTATCGTTGCCAACCTACGACATAACAAAATATTTTACTGATTATGATAAGCTTATTGCTGATAAGCAAAGCCCTCTTTGGAACAGAGGCCTTCAAAGTGCGTATGCTCCGGGTTCAACAATGAAGCCTGCAATAGCACTTGCTGCTCTTGAAGAAGAGGTAATTACAACAGAATCTGTTGAGTATTGCGGTAAGTATTTCACTTTAGAGGATCAAACCTTTAATTGTCTTTCTACTCACGGCTATATTAACGTAACGACTGCCCTTCAAAAATCATGTAACGTTTTCTTTTTTGAAATGGGTCAAAAGCTTGGTATTGATAAAATGAATAAATATTCCGGCCTTTTGGGGTTAGGGCAAAAAACAGGCGTTGAGCTTCCCGAGGCGGAGGGCGTGCTTGCAAGTATTGCAAACAAAGAGGCGGCAGGACAGATATGGAATCCCGGTGATACCGTGCAGGCGGCTATCGGTCAGTCTGACAACCTTTTTACTCCCTTACAGCTTGCAAATTACTGTGCAACTATAGCAAACGGCGGGAAACGATTGAAGCCTTATATGATAAAATCTGTGCTTTCTGCGGATATGTCTGAAATAATTTTTGAAACAGAGCCTGAGGTATTAAATACTCTTAATGTAAGCAAGAAAAATCTTGATATAGTAAAGCAAGGTATGAGAGAGGTTGTTCTCTATAGCGGATGTAATTATTATTTTGAGAACTGCATAGTTGATGCCGCAGGAAAAACCGGTACTTCTCAGGTTGAAAAGCAAACTGATTCAGGCGAAAAGGTTATCTGCAATAACGGCTTCTTTATATCCTTTGCTCCTTATGATGACCCTGAAATAGCAATTGCAATCGTTGCAGAAAACGGTCAGACCGGTAGCAAAACATCTCAGGCGGCAGTGCCCGTTTACAATTACTATTTTTCACAGAAAACAAGCTTCAATACGGCGGGTACACCCGACACGTTCGTTCCGTAAGAGTCGGAAATGATATCTTAAGGTAGGTGTAAAAATGAAGGTTATATCAGTAGTATCTGCAAAGGGTGGTGTAGGTAAATCTACCTTTTGCGTAGGTATGGGAAGATTATTGGCTCTTCACGATAAAAGAGTGCTTCTTGTTGATATGGATATAGGCGTAAGAAGTCTTGATATACTTTTAGGCGTATCGGAAAAGGTTGTATATAATTGGGGCGATTTAGTAAAGGGTAACTGCGATTTCAGAAAAGCGGTAACCGAGGTAGCAAGCAATCTTTATCTTCTTGCCGCACCTATTGATTTTTCGGAAGAGTATTCCGAAGAAAACTTTAAAAATGCTATCAATGAATATTTAAGAGATTTTGATTATATTTTTCTTGATTCTCCCGCAGGTCTTGAAAGCGGATTTAAGCTTTCTCTTTGTGCTTGTGACGGATGTATAGTTATTTCAACTCCTGACAGTATAAGCATAAGAGCCGCTTCATATGCTTGCGAAAATGTAAGAAAAGCAGGCGTTGAAAACGTAAGGCTTGTAGTTAATAAATTCAATAAAAAGCTACATAAAAAAATGAACGTTGATGACGTTATTGATTTAGTCGGAGCTCGTCTTTTAGGAATTATACCTGACTCATACGAGATTTATTCCTCTTCAAGCGGCGGTAAAATCCCGTATGACTGTAAAGGAAATATGGCACTTTTAAGAATTTCAAAAAGGATTAGCGGTGAAAATATTCCTTTTAGAGCAAAAAATTTATAAATGTTGTTGACATTTAAGTTTGAAGTTGTATAATAACAGTGCAAATGATTTGTAGCTACGTTGTTTGCCGAAAATAAAACAGGGGAGCTGACGGACGTCGGCTGAGAAAGAAAACATACCTTTTCTGACCCTAATAACCTGATGCGGATAATGCCGTCGTAGGAAAAATACCTTTGAGTAGTATCTCTCTATGGCAGTGTTACCGCCGTAGGGAGATTTTTATTCGGAGGAATTTTTATGAATAATTTAACAAAAAAAGATAAAACAAGGCGTTTAGCCGAAAGTGCTTTAATGATAGCTCTTGCAACAATTCTTGCAGAGTTTACCGTTTTTGAGTTTCCTTTCGGCGGAAGTGTGACTCTTTTCAGTCAGTTACCTATAGTAATTCTTTCATACCGTTACGGTGTGAAATGGGGCTTGGTAACGGGCTTTACTATGTCCCTTCTTCAAATGGTTTTCGGAGCTGCAAATTTTTCATACGTCAGCGGAATAACCTCATATCTCATTCTTGCCTTTGCCGATTATATAGTTGCTTTTACTGCTTTAGGCTTGGGTGGTATGTTTAAAAATACCGTTAAGAATCAAGCAATTGCTCTCGGCTTAGGCGGTGCAGTTACTTCTCTTATAAGATATGCTTGCCATATTATAAGCGGTGTAACTATTTGGAAAGAATACGCAGGAGATACACCTGTTTGGGAATACTCTGTTACCTACAACGGCGGTTATATGATACCCGAGCTTATAATAACCGTAATAGGTGCCGTTATCATTGGCTCAATATTTGATTTTTCACAAAATGAAATCAAGGTTTTAAGAAAGAAAAACAAGAATAAACTTGAAAATGAATTAAAATAAGCTAAAAAAGTAAAAAAATTGTAAACCTCCTTATGAGATTAGTAAAAACGTTTGAATTTTATCGTTATTAGTGATAGAATTAAAACAACTAATTTCAAAGGAGGTTTATCTTTGAAAGACGAAAAAGATTTAATTGTCGAAAACGAGTTAAATGATAATGATACAAATGCTGAAGAAGAGGTGCTTGACGTAGCCGCACTTTCCGAGGACAAATTATCTGCCGCACTCGATAAAAGTGCCGCTTACGGTGACAGTGCTTTAAATGATGAGCTTGAAAAATTGGCACAAACCTTTAAAGAGGAACTCCAAAAAGCCCAGAGTATGACCGAGGAAGAGTTAATAAAAAAAGGTATTATAACTCCCGAGTATGAGGACGAAGAGGGTGCTATACCCGAGGATGAGCTTTGCGTTGTTTGCGGCGAAAAAAGAAGAGATAAATCACGCGGTGAGAATTACGAATATTGCAAAGATTGCCGTGAAGCTATGAAGCGTTATCCGTTTGGGGCTTTAAGTGTAATCGCTTTAATTGTAACTGTTGTACTTGCGGTACTCTCTGTTTATAGTTTTACGCTTGATTTTGTTCCTTACAATACAGTAAAAGAGGCTAGGGGCTATCTGAATCAAGATAGATTAGATTCTGCCATTTCAGCCTATGACGGTGCAATCTCTGCCTTTGAAGATGAAGGCGTTACTGCAAAGTGGCTTTATCTTAAAACGTCAAAGATTTTATTTAATACAATGCCCGGTGGCGTTAATTCAATGACTGAAATTGTTACAAGGCTTGATAAAGCTTTATCAGTAGCGGAAGCTAAAATCCCCATTTACGGCGAGTACGCTAATTTGCGAGAAGAAACCCTTGTTCTTTACGGTACAATGCAAAGCTTTTACGAGGTTGTAAGCAATGAAGAATACGTGGATTTTGAAAATATGAGTGACGAGCTTTACGAGCAGGTTATGACTGAAATCGGTTCAATTATTGATACCGAGGTTTCAGTATTATCAAAAGACGGTGAAACTACTGCTATGCTTCCTGCAAATGAAGCAATGGTGCGTTTTTGTCAGTATATGTATGCTTATTCGGCAGGTAAGTATGACGACTCATATTTATATATGAAAAAGGTTTTTGAAACAGAGCCCTCTTATTTATGGCTTTATGCATATGAATTAGGTATAGTTGAGCTTCAAAAAGGTAACTATGAGGATGCAGAATTTTATGCGGATGCTATGTTGAACGTTAACGTTGAAGCAAGTGACGGATATTCTCTTAAATCAGCGGTTGCCCGTGTTACAGGTAATGCAGATGAAGCATTGAAATACGCTGAAAAAGGTCTTTCTTATGATTCATCAAACGTTGAGCTTGTAAGAGCAAAGGCGATGGCATATGCCGCCAAGGGCGATTTTGAAAATGCTAAAAAGATGGTTGACGAGGCTATGTCTGTTAGTAGCTACGGTATGCTTCATATGACTGCTGCAGTTATTGAAAATGAGCTTGGTAATAAAGATGTTGCAGACTCATATCTTAATGAGCTCAAGCAAAATGACCTTGAATTATCTGATAAGCTTCAAAGCTATTTCGATGGCGAAATTACCGCAGTACAAGTATTTACGGAAGGAACAGGTGATGTAGAATGACAAATTTATACGTAGCAACACGTGTTCTTACCGCTATGGGTACTGTGTTGCGGACCTTTTGGGAGCAGCTTGTTTGCAGAATTTGCGGTATTCCCGCCGAGGACGTAAGAGCTTTTAAGGTGTCTGAACTTTGCGGTCACGTTGAACACGAATTAACAGAAAATAAAAAGCAAACCTTTTTGATTTGCTTTTTACCGTTTACTTTAAACTTTATTTTGTCGGTATGCTTTCTTTTAGGCGGTGCTTACAAAATTGTTTACGTAGGAGATTTAAAAACTATTACGGGGTATTTGTTCTTTTGGTTAGGCATTTCCTTTGCTGCCAATTGCGTGCCCTCATTTGAAGACTTTTTATCTTTTAAAGATTTCTTTTACAGCAAAGAAAGCAATATTGTTTTAAAGGTGATTTTAGCACCGTTTTTTGCAGTAATATATGCCTTTTCTTTTCTTGAAAGATATTCACTTACGTTTGTGGCGGCAATTCTTTTTGCAATAGCTTTCCCGTATGTTTTCAGTTATCTTTTTCCTGTGATAGTAACGATTTCCCAAATGATTTCATAAACAATAAAATCTGCGAAGCACTTTTGTTGCCTCGCAGATTTTTTATTTCATAATATCAGATGTTAATAAAATTTCATTGTTATCGGTAAAATAAGCAATAAGTCCGTTGCGATGCTCCGTTGAGAAAACAGGGGCTTTTGCAACCATTGTTAAATTCCATTTAACGTTAGGATAAATTTTACCGATTTTATTAGTACAGATTGCAATTTCGGGTTTTACAATTCTTAAAAACGAAGCGGAGGATGAGCCGAAATAACCGTGGTGACCGATTTTTAAAAGGTCAACGTCACCGATGTCATTACCGTAGATTTTTTCGAGCCCTGAATCACCCGTGAAATCTGCAGCTAAAAAAGCGGTTTTATCGCCTTTTTTTACAATAACACCTACACTGCTTGCGTTTTCGCCGTTACCCTTAACCTCTTCGGGCGTAACGGTATTTATAAATTTTAAAGTAAAATCACCAAAAATGAATTCTTCGTTTGGAAGGTCACTTATAACAGGTATTTCTCTTTTTTCGAGCACAGAAAGAATTTTATTATAGGTTTTCTCGTTACCCCAACCGATAGCCTCAAGCTCTGTTGCTGTTTCAACGTTGAACTCTTTCAAATAAACCTTATCTGCAGCTATTTTTTCATCACTGAAAATCGCTTCAAAATTACCTATATGGTCGTAATGAATATGAGTGCCTAAAGCAAAATCAAAGTTAACGTTACCGTTTCCGTCAGAAGCTAACGATTTTATATAATTGATAACCTCGGCTTCATAGCCTTTATATTCGGTTTTTCTTCTGGGGTTGTTGTTACCCTCACCCGAATCTATAAGGGCGAATTTGCCGTTGCTTTCAAGGATGATGCAATCTGAATTAGCTGTGTTTAGGAAATGAATTTTATCATCACCGATTTTATTATCGAAGGTTTCTTTTTCAACGGGTATTTCGTTTACGTATTTATTGCCGATAGCAACAACTGCAATATCGAGAATGAAAACCGAAAGCATAACGGTAGTTACAACCCACGTTGCAATAACTCGGGCTAATTTCTTTTTATCTTTAATCATTTTTTGAGCCTCCCTAAAACAAGAGCACACAATAAGCAAAAGATTATTGCGGTGAAAAGCTCAGTAGTTATGAATATCGCTACAGATATTACCGTTATCAACAAAGCGATAATAACATTCTCTTTAAATGCTTCGGCGACCTTTTTATAAGGTACGTGTTGCCATGCTGAAACTATAAGAAGAGCACCAACGCAGTGCATAGGAATTCTTGAAAGAATATTCGGGAAAAACACTATAATTACAACGGTTGAAACAATTGCAGTAATTAAAGAAACATATGAAAAAGACTGTATCGGGAAAGCTCTTACGGGAACACCCGAAAGGAAGGTGCTACCGCAATTTGCGAGAAAATGAACGTTTCCGGTTTCTTTGTTTTTAGCAGAATGAAGATATATAAGCACACCTAAAATTACAGAGGATTTTATCGTTACGATAATATCACTTGAAGAGATGCCGCTTAATGAAAAATCATAAGTTAAATCAGAAAAAGAAAGAGACTTGAAGGAATCAATTTCATTTATTGTTGTTAACTCTTTTACAGGGTTCAGGAATAAATTCATAATAAGCGGAATAAGAAGAGTCATAAATTCCGCAGGTAAAATTTTATTCAGCTTTTTAAATTTAAAGGGATAGGTTATCATAGCAAAAAGAGTAACCGTGCCGTAAAGTAAGCCTCTGAAATCGGGGTGAAAGCCGAGCGAACGGTAGGATTTCAACATTTCTAAAGCAGTTGTACCGAAAGCACCGATGCCGAAATAGTTATTTGTAAGTAGAATTGTTACAACAACCGCAATACCTATACCGCCACCTGCAAAAACGTAGGAGGGAAGCACTTTGTTTTTGAGTATTTGGCTTAAAAGAAGGGCAATAACCGTGCCCGCAACAGCTACAACGGGAAGAAGATTTTTTGAACCCGAGGATACCATATATAGCACGGGTAATAAAAGAAAGGCGTCCGGGCTGAAAACAGATTTTTTTGTTTCAAATGAAAGAAAAAAACAAATTACCGAGCAAAATAAAACGTGCCATAAATCAAATCCAAGCACACCGCAAACGCAAAGAGAATACGCCCCCGTAAGCATTGTTGCTGTGAGCCCGAAGGTAATTTCTTTTAATATTTTATTTTCGAGAATGCTTTTATTCATAAATAACTCCGAAAAATTAATGATTTTATATTTTACAATAAATAAAAGAAATAAACAATACCGAAATATAAAAATTATTATTTACAGTTTCACATAAAAATGTTGACAATTGAACTTGATTTATTTATAATGATATGGATTACAAGTGTAATTCAATAAGGAATGGAGATGGCTTCTATGTCAAATATGAAAAAAATTATAATTGCAGTTGCGGCTCTTACAATAGCAATTTCAGTTATCACAGCTAACAACTTATCTTCAGTTATGCTTATTATGGCTTCAAGACAGGGTAACGCTCAGGTTCAGAGCGGTAACACTGTTGCTCAGGATAATGCAAGCCAAAACACAAATACAAATACAAATACCAATAACGTTACACCTAACAACAATACAACTCCTACAGCTGCTCCTTCAGGCAACACAGCTACAACAGCTGCTCCTTCAGGTAACACAGCTACAACAGCTGCTCCCTCAGGCGACAATAAGCAGGATGCTCCCGCAGCATCAGGTAATGCATCAAGCTGGACAAAGGCACAGACTGTTGAGTACTTTAACAAAGCAGTTAACGGCGTTAAATCAGGTGCAAAGACTGTAAATCAGAAAGAAGTTACAAACTATCTTGCAGGTGCTACAACAATCACAAGCGGTATTAAGTCTGTTTACAATGTGCTTGGTGGCGATGATTGGTTAGATGGTATGCTTAAAGATAACAGCCAGGGCGCTGCTTCATACGAAGGTGCAGATATTACTGCAAAATTCCCCGTTGAAGGTCAAACATGGTCAAGTAAGCTTACTGAAGCAGACGTTTCTTCTGCAACTTGTACAGAGGCTAACGGTGTTTATACAATTGAGATCAAAACTGTTGCTGATGCTAAGAGCGATAATGTTAAAGTAGGTGAGGGTCACGCGCCTAAAGCATTCAACGTTATTCTTCCCGGCGTTGTTAACGATAACATTCCGGGTATTGCAAAGAACTTGGTTGGTACAGCTGCTATGGATTACCCCGAGTCAACAGTTAAAATTACAGTTGATGTAGCTACAGGTCACGTTCTCACAGCAGAGTATGACCTTAAATGGACAATCAACTTTGACAAAATGGGTATCATTCTTCCCTTCGGTTCAAAGGCAGTTTACGATATTGTTTGGTAATGTAAAACTAAACATTTGCTGAAGAGTTAAAAGCAACGCCGTAAAAGGCGTTGCTTTTTAATACCATATAATCAGATAACGTATAATTAAAGTATTCAAAGGGCGGTGATTTGTTGGTGGATATTATTTCAAAAGAGGGGATTTGTAATTGCTTGTCCGTAAATTTAAAAAGCAGATTTAACGTATCTGTTCTTGAAAAAACGGAATCAACAAATCTTCTGCTTAAAAATGTAGCTTTAAACGGTGCTGAAGAGGGTACGGTTGTCGTAGCAGGTGAGCAGAGCGCAGGTATCGGCAGAATGGGTCGAAGCTTTTTCTCGCCAGGTAATACAGGTATATATATGAGTATTCTTCTCAAACCTCAAATAAAGCCTGAAAAATCGGTTTTTATTACAACTGCAGCGGCAGTTGCAGTTTGTAGAGCTTTAGAAAAAAACGGTGTTAATAACTGCGAAATTAAATGGGTTAATGATATTTACATTAACGGCAAAAAAGTCTGCGGTATATTAACCCAAGGGAATATAAATCCTCAAGGCGAAGACCTTGATTTTGCAATTCTCGGCATCGGAATAAACGTTTACAAGCCCGAAAATAATTTTCCTGATGAAATAAAGAATATTGCAGGTGCAATTTTTGACAAGGAAAAAGATAATCTGAGAAATAAGCTTGTTGCTGATATTCTTGAAGATTTTAATAATATTTATAAAGATTTTGACAACACAAGCTACGTTGATGAATACATAAACAGAAGCTTTATAATAGGTAAAAAAGTTGATGTTATCATCGGTTCTCAAGTTAAAGAAGCAACCGTTTTAGGTATCAATAATGATTGTAAGCTTCATATAGAATATGAAGATGGGACACAGCGCTTTTTAGATTCGGGCGAGATTTCGGTCAAATTGTTATAATAATTATTCAAAATGTACAAGATTTTCAGTTTTAAATCGTCAAAGATACAATTGATTTTTTTCTCAATAGTATTGCAATTATCAAAAAAGTATGATAAAATCAGTTCGTATATATGGTAGTATAATGCTATCGGTATCTATTGCTAGGAGGATTATTATGAAAGCAACAAAGAAAATTCTTTGCATCACTTTAGCTTTAGTGGTTGCAGGTCTTGCTTTAATTATGCCTATTTCGGCATCATCAGCTGACCTTCCCGTTATTGTTGTTGACGGAATCGGTACAACTCCCTTGTATCAGAACTTCGGCACAGAAGACGAAAAGCTTGTTTTTGACGATGCAACAATTGAATCGTTAATTACAGACGGTGTTAAAGCCTTCGTTAAAGGTGCAAATTCAGAGGCAGATTACGATAAATTTGCTGATGAGCTTATGCCCGTAGTTAATAAATACATTGAGCCTATTGCTTTTAATCTTGACGGTACACCGAAGGATGCAACTGTAGGCTTCTATCAGTATGACTTACCTTTAGCAGCTTACACAGAGGAAGAGCAGAAGAGCTTATTCCCTGAGTTTACTCAAATAATTGCTAAAAAGTACGGTGCTGATAATACATATAACTATAGCTATGACTGGCGTGCAGACCCTGTTGATAACGCTATCCTTTTAAATGATTACATTGAGGCTGTTAAAGCAACAACAGGTGCTGAAAGAGTAAACGTTATTTCAATGAGCTTAGGTACAACTGTTGTACTTGCATACCTTGATATCTTTGGCGGTTCATCAATCAACAACTGCGTATTTGCATCAGGTGCATGGCAGGGTACAAGTATTGTTGGTAACCTTGTTACTAAGAATCTTCGTTTAGATGCATTTACTCTTGAAAACTACCTTGTTCAGTCAGCAAGAGATAGCTTTACAACTCACGTATTTGCTTTCGCAATTTCTTACATAGCAACTGATGAAGGCCTTACTGAAGAATATATCGGTGACCTTAACGATGCTCTTCTTAATCTTATGCCTCGTTTGTTCTCTGATACATTCGTTCCTAACGTAGCAGGTATGCCCGGCCTTTGGGCTCTTTGTCCTGATGATGATTACGATTTAGGTAAAGCTACTGTTTATTCAGAGGTTGAAATTGACCCTGTCCTTGAAGCAAAAATAGATACTTATCATGAAATGCAGGTAAATGCGGAACAGATTATTAAAGATGCAATGGCAGAAGGTATGAGATTCAGCATCGTTGCAGGTTACAACAGCCAGATCGTTCCTATCAGTGACGAGTATGAGCAGAGTGACTCTGTTATCGATACAAAGTATATGAGCGGTGGTGCTACATGTGCTAAATACCTTAAGGCATTTGACGATTGGGGCAACATTTATACTCAGGCAGAGAGAGACGGTCACAACCACGTTTCTTGGGACTATAAGATTGATGCTTCAACCTGTATGTTCCCTGAGCAGACATGGCTCATCAAAAACCTTACTCACGGTTATGCTATTGAAAACGGTACTGTAGATATTCTTATCTGGCTCCTTACAGCTGATGCTCAGCCCACAGTTCATACAGATAAAGAAAACTATCCTCAGTTCATTCTTTACAATACATACAGAAGAAAGCTTACACCTATCAATACTCAAGGTATTATCGGTGATATTGACCAGAGTGGTGCAGTAAGAGCTGAAGACGCAGTAATTGCTCTTCAGATTGCATCAGGTCAGATAGCAGCTACAGACACTCAGATTGCATTAGGCGATATTGACGAAGACGGCAGTATCTCAATTGAAGATGCAAGAGAGATTCTCTACATGGCAGCAGGTATTTATTGATTAAAGCTTTAATTGTCGCTCTCTAAAGGGGAGCGACAATTTTTTTGTTTCAAATAAATTTGCAATATAGTATACAGTATGATATACTTAAATAAATATATGAAAACGAGATGATATAAATGGCTGCAAAAATGGGCAAAAAAGAGAATGCTTTACAAGCAATAAAATTTGCGTGTTTTTCTGCTTCTGCAGGAATTATACAGATTGTAAGCTTTACGTTGTTAAACGAGCTGTTACCTACGACTGATAGCACAAACGCAATAGCTCAGTGGTTTTTTAATTCTGAGTACGGCGGAAGTTATCTTGTTGCCTTAACCTTATCTGTTTTATGGAATTTTACCTTTAACCGTAAATTTACTTTTAAATCTGCGGCTAATATTCCCGTTGCTATGCTTAAAATTTTTGCATTTTACTGTGTGTTTACTCCCGTTTCTACAATTCTTGGTGAAATGGTGGCGCAACGCTTTACCGCTAGCTACGTCGAATATATAATTCTTGCGGTGACAATGGCCACTAATATGGTATCCGAATTTTTATATTGCAGATTTTTCGTGTATAAAAACAGTATGAATACTCTTGCTGATAAAGCTGAAGAAAAGGAAGCAAACAATGTCTGATAACAAGAAAAATGTAACAAGAATATGCCCTGTTTCAAGAAAATGCGGCGGTTGTCAGCTTATGAATATGACCTATGAAGAACAGCTCGCTTTCAAGCAATCAAAGGTTATAAAGCTTTTAGGTAACTTTCATAGAGTCAATAAAATAATCGGAATGAATAACCCGTTTCACTACAGAAACAAGGTTCAAGCGGCTTTCGGAAGAACAAGAAACGGTGAAATAATTTCAGGCGTTTATCAGTCAAGCACTCATAATATTGTAAAAACTGATAGTTGTTTTATTGAGGACGATAAAGCCGACGAAATAATTCTTACAATCAGAAGGCTTGTAAAAAGCTTTAAATTAACGGTTTTTGACGAAAGAAATCAAAGAGGCTTTCTTCGTCACGTGCTTGTTAAGCATGGTTTCAGCACGGGTGAAATAATGGTAGTGCTTGTAACGGGTACAAGCAATTTTCCCTCAAAAAATAATTTTATAAATGAACTTTTAAGTCTTCACCCCGAAATTACTACTATTATTCAAAATGTAAACAATAAATACACAAGTATGGTTTTAGGCGATAAAGAAAACGTGCTTTACGGCAAGGGATATATTGAAGATGTTCTTTGCGGCTGCACCTTTAGAATTTCGCCGAAATCATTTTATCAAATTAACCCTATTCAAACGGAAATTCTTTATAACAGAGCTATAGATTTTGCTGAACTCAGCGGTAAAGAGAGAGTTATAGACGCTTATTGCGGTATCGGTACAATCGGTATAGTTGCCTCGAAAAAAGCGGGAGAGGTTATCGGTTGTGAAGTAAATCCCGATGCTATAAGAGATGCAAAGGTAAATGCAAAAATAAATGACGTAAAAAATATTCAGTTTATTTGTGCAGATGCAGGGGAATTTATGTTAAGCCTTAAAGAGCAAGGTGAAAAGTGCGACGTGCTCTTTATGGACCCACCAAGAGCAGGAAGCGATAAAAAATTTCTTTCAAGTGCAGTAGCTCTCATGCCCGAAAAAATAGTTTATATATCGTGTAATCCTGAAACACAACAACGTGACCTTAATTATCTTGTAAGAAACGAATACAAGGTTAAAAAAATTCAACCCGTTGATATGTTTCCCTACACCAACCACGTCGAAAGCGTTGCGTTGCTTTGCAAGGCGTAATTAACACTAAAAAAAGAAATACTGAAAGGAGAAAATATGGAAGGCTTACTTTATTGCACAATGAATCTTTTTTGTGTACTTTTATTAACAATGATATTTAACAGCATAAGAAAAAGCTCTGACCAACGTATGTCACAGCATATGTTTGCCTGGTTTATAATAGCCTCTATAATTCTCTGCCTCAGTGATTTTATATGGGGATTAATTGATTTTTCAACCTTTTGGACCTTTTCTCAAGGTGTGTCCTTTGTAGTTAATGCAGTATATTATATATTTACTTGCGTTGCTTCTTATATGTGGTTTTTGTTTTCTGAAAATGAGCAAGATTCCAAGGTAGTTAAAACAAAAGCAGGTCTTATTTTATCAATTATTCCGTTAATCGTTTATATTATTCTTGTTATTGGCTCTTATAAGCACGGATGGTTATTCTATATAGATGGCAATGGAAAATATCAACGCGGTGATTTTTATATAATTAAAATAATTATTGCTTGCTATTATATTGGTGCTACCTCGTTTAAAGCTACTGCAAAAGCTTTTATGAAAAAGAATTATTTAAATAAAGAAAAGTATCTTGCTTTGGCATCCTTCGTAGCTTTCCCGTCAGTCGCCGTTATTTTACAGGTGCTTTTCGTAGGCTCACCTATGATAAGTGCGGGTGTGGCTTTTGCGGCTGTCCAGGTTTATATTTTCTCAAGAGAGCAGTTGATTTCAGTTGACCCGTTAACGAAGCTTAATAACCGTAACGTATTAATGCATTACCTTGACGGTAAAATGAAATCAAATAGTGATGACAAGGACTTGTACGTTTTCGTAATGGACCTTGACTATTTCAAGAAAATTAACGACACCTTCGGCCACGTTGAAGGTGACGAGGCTATCGTTATGGTTGCCGACGTTTTAAGAACGGTTGTAAGAAAAACGAACTATTTTGTTTGTAGATACGGTGGAGATGAGTTTATTGCTGTTTGTGAAACTGATAAAGATTTTAATCCCGAAGAATTTGGTAACGAAATTAATCGCTTGCTTATTGAGGAAACCTTAAGAAAAGACAAAGTATATAATTTGCATTTAAGTATCGGGTATGCTAAATATAACGACATAATTGAAACAATACCTGAATTTATTGATATAGCTGATGAGCGTTTATATGAAATAAAAAATAAACGAGTAAAGCAAAAAGAGCGTGTAACCGAATAACAAATTTTTAAAAAATTTACAAAAAAATATTAAAAAGTTATTGACTGTAAAAACAGATGGTAATAAAATTTACATATTGTTTTTGCAATGGAGTGATATAAATGATAAAAATTGGTCTTTACGGTTACGGTAATATCGCAAAAGGCGTTGAATGTGCTGTAAAACAAAATGATGATATGCAGGTTACCTGCGTTTTTTCAAGACGTGACCCGTCAACCGTTAAAACTATTTCAGGTGCAGCCGTTTATAGAACTGATGATATTTTAAATCATAAAGATGAAATAGACGTTCTAATTATGTGCGGCGGCAGTGCAACGGATTTACCCGAGCAAACGCCTGCAATGGCAAAGTATTTTAACGTTGTTGACAGCTTTGATACTCATAAAAATATCCCCGTTCATTTTGAAAACGTTGACAAAGCATCAAAAGAGGGCGGAAAAATCGGCATCATTTCAGTTGGTTGGGACCCCGGTATGTTTTCTCTCAACCGCCTTTACGGAAGCTGTATTTTAAAAGACGGTGCAGACTATACCTTCTGGGGCAAGGGCGTAAGTCAGGGCCACAGTGATGCAATCAGACGAATTGACGGCGTTGTAGATGCAAGACAGTATACAATCCCCGTTGAAGAAGCCCTTGACGCAGTAAGAAGTGGCTCACAGCCTCAGCTCACAACCCGTCAGAAGCACACAAGAGAATGCTTTGTAGTTGCCCAAGAGGGTGCAGATTTAAAGAGAATTGAAAACGAAATAGTTACAATGAAAAACTATTTTGATGAATACGACACAACCGTTCATTTTATTTCACAGGAAGAGCTTGACCGTGACCATAAAGGTATTCCTCATGGCGGCTTCGTAATAAGAACAGGTAAAACGGGCGTAAATCTTGAAAATAATCACGTTATCGAGTATAGCCTTAAGCTTGATTCTAACCCCGAGTTTACTTCAAGCGTTATCGTAGCGTATGCAAGAGCCGCTTACCGTCTTAACAAAGAGGGTGCAAGCGGATGCAAAACGGTTTTCGATATTCCTCCAGCATATCTTTCCGATAAAAGCGGTGAAGAATTAAGAAAAATGATGCTTTGATATAAATTTAAAATAAAGCTTAAATAACTGTTGCATTTTATTGAGTGCAACAGTTATTTTGAAATATGAAAGGAACGCTTGATTAAAATGGCAGATTTGTATAACTCTATCCCTATTTCAACAGTTAAAAATACTGCGTTAGAGCTTATGGGCTTGAATACCTCACCTGAAAGCGAAAAGGCAAATACGATACTTTTAGAACTTTCTAATAAAAAACTAGGGAATGAAAAATGCGACCGTGCAATTTTTTATAATCCCGATGCGGTTGCCCTTTGGCTTTTTCAGAAATATACAGAAAAGTTTACAGACGCTCTTCTCTGCTCAGATGTAGCGCTTCCTATGCTTTCTTTTATGCCAAGCGTAACACCCGTTTGCTTTGCTTCAATGTATAGCGGTGTTTCGCCTGACGTTCACGGTATAAAAAGATACGAAAAGCCAGTTTTGACAGTTGAAACTGTTTTCGATTGCTTTATAAAACAAGGTAAAAAGGCGGCAATTGTTTCTACCGCTAAAGACAGCATTTCACTAATTTTCCTTGAAAGAGAAATGGATTATTTTATTTACGATACAGTTGACGAGGTGAACGAAAAAACCCTTTCTCTTATTGAAGAGGATATTTACGATTTGATTGTAATTTACAACGGTAATTACGACGGTACAATGCATAAATTCGGGCCCGAAGCCCCTGAAAGCTTTAAAGCGTTAGAGGATAACCTTGCTTTTTACTGTAAAATGGTTAAGGAAATTCAGGATAAGTGGAAAAAGCATAACGTTTTCTACGGCTTTATGACCGACCACGGCTGCCACGAAATAGACGGGGACTGTGGCTCTCACGGACTTGATATGGAAGAGGATATGAACGTTATTCATTTTTACGGTATAAAAAAGGCTGAAAAATGAAAGTGGTTTTTAAGAATATAAAAGAATATGCAGTCAGATTTCTTTTTACTCAAAGATGTAAATACTGCGGCAGAGTTATAGATATAAGAAAAGAGTCTTGCGATTCTTGCGAAAACAGTATAAGAGAAATAACGGGTGCAGTGTGCTTTAAATGCGGTAAAGAAAAGAAAAAATGTGACTGCAAGGGTCAAATCCTTTTTTATGAAAAGATTTGTGCCCCATATTATTACAGCGGTGCAATCAAAACTTTAATTTGGAGATTTAAGTTCAGGAATAAGCCTGATATTGCAGATTTTTTAGCCGAGCATATGGCAAAATGCGTTGTTACAAGGTATGAGGGCTATGATTTCGATTTAATTACATATGTGCCTACAACTAAAAAGGATGTTAAAAACAGAGGCTATAATCAGGCGAAGCTTTTAGCTCAAAAGCTTTCGGATATCCTTGACGTACCTTGCGAAAATACTCTTGTTAAAAAATATGAAACCGCACCTCAACACACCTTACCTGAAATGAAAAGAAGCGGTAATCTTTTAGGCGTGTTTGACGTAAACGAAAAAACGGATATTGAGTTTAAAAGAGTTTTGCTCTGTGACGATGTTAAAACAACGGGTTCAACGCTTAACGAATGTGCAAAAACGCTTTTGATAGGTGGGGCGGCTGAAGTTTTTTGCATTACAGCGGCCATAACCGAGAACGAGAAAACTGAAAAGCTTGTTGAAAAAGACGACCTCTCACCTGATTGGTGAAAGGCCGTTTCCTTTTGTTTAAGTTAAGATTTATTATTTGTTAATTTCAGGGTTATCCGTGCGGCAAAGAATGTAGTCAATGCTTACGTTGTAATAGTCTGCAAGAAGAACAAGGGTTTCTGTAGGCGGTATTCTGTCGCCGGTTTCATATTTTGATAGCAGGGCTTGTTCAATACCGGTTTTCATTTGTAAAGATAATTGAGTTAACCCGTTTTCTTTACGTAGCTTTTTTAAATTGTTTTTCATAAAATCACCTAATGACATTGTGTCATATTTGCGGGTTGACATATATGACAAATTGTCATATAATAAGGTTGGAAAGCTCTTGCTTTAATTCTCAATAAATCAATCTGTTTGTTTTATTTAATAAAAATACTTGTGGATGGTCAAAACCACCAAGAAACAAATATAGTTTTTGTAGGAAACTACAAAGTTTTTGAAATGTCATAAAAAAGTGAAGTCTTTTTGCGAAATTGTCATTATATAGATGAAGGGAAAATAATTATTATTTGCGATTATGGCAATATTTATATAAATTATTTACTTTTATAGAAAATTTTGATATAATTTTACTAAATTAAAATGGAGGTTGAAATTATGAAAAGATTGGTGAGTTTGAGCTTGTCGTTAATGCTTGTGCTTGCAATTTTTGTAGGTGCATCCATTACCGCATCAGCGGCAGACGAGAGCGTGTTGACATTTGAGTTGAATGCAGATGGTGCTTCTTATAGCATTGTTGATTGTAATGAAAATGCAACGGGTGAGTTTATCGTTCCCAGCACATATGCTGGCTTACCGGTAACTCAAATAGTTGATAGAGCTTTTGAGCTGACAAATATATCGTCTTTGGTTATTCAAGATGGTATTACAAACATTGGCCAATTTGCTTTTGCTTGTTGTGAGCAACTTGTATCTGTTGAAATACCGGATAGTGTAGTATCTGTTGGTGCGTGTGCTTTTTCAGCTTGTACTAATTTGGTTGAAGTTAAATTATCACAAAATTTAACTTGCCTTGAAACTAGATTATTCGGTAGTTGTAAAGCGTTGAAAACGGTTAACATTCCGGACAGTGTAACTGTTATAAAGGGATCGGTTTTTGAAGGTTGTGAATCCTTAGAAAATATCGAACTTCCTGAAGGTTTAAAAGAAATATGGTCCTCAGCATTTTCGTACTGTATTTCTTTAGAAAAAATTGAACTCCCTGACGGAATTACACAAATTTCCGATCACGTTTTTAAATATTGCCATTCATTGAGTGAAATTGTTATACCGGAAGGTGTAACAGAATTGGGTTGGGAATGCTTTAAAGAATCGGGAATTCGATCAATAACATTACCCTCAACTTTAAAGGTTATTGGTATCTGGGCTTTTTCTTGTTGTGAAAATCTCGAATCAGTAATCGTTCCCGAGGGAGTAGAGTCTATTCGTGTTTGTGCATTCCAAAGTTGTATAAATATGAAAGAAATAAGCTTGCCTAAAAGTTTGACGACCGTTGAATATGATGCTTTTCCCAATTGCAATGCTCTTACCGATGTTTATTATGCCGGCTCAGCAGAGGATTGGAGTAAAATTTCCATTTCAAACGAGGGTAACACATGCTTGCTAAACGCTACTATTCATTTTGCCGAACTTAAATACATAAACGACCAATGGGTTTATGTAATAGGTGACGAAATAATTACGGATTATACCGGCCTTGTATATCATAATGGTGCATGGTATTACGTAGAAAATGGCGTTCTTAATTTGGATTATACCGGTCTTGTACATCATTACGGCGATTGGTATTACGTAGAAAACGGTATTCTTAATTGGGAATATACCGGTCTTACTAATTATTATGATACGTGGTACTACGTAGAAAATGGTGTTCTTGATTGGGGTTACACCGGTCTTACCAATTATTACAATACTTGGTACTACGTAGAAAATGGTATTCTTAATTGGGGTTATACCGGTCTTACAAATTACTATGGTACTTGGTACTACGTAGAAAATGGTATTCTCAATTGGGGCTACACCGGTCTTACGAATTACTATGACGTATGGTACTACGTAGAAAACGGTATTCTTAATTGGGGCTATACAGGCCTTACAAATTACTATGGCACTTGGTACTATGTAGCAGGTGGTATTCTCGATTGGGGATATACCGGTCTTACAGAATATTATGGTACTTGGTATTACGTTGTAAACGGTGTGCTCGATTGGTCTCAGACAACGCTTACTAATTATTATGGCACTTGGTACTATGTAGTAAATGGTGTTCTTAATTGGAATAGCGATACTCTTGTAAATTACTATGACGTATGGTATTACACATATGGTGGCGTAGTTGCTTGGGATTTCACAGGTATTGTAGAGTATTACGGTGCAATTTACCTTGTAGAAAACGGTGTTCTTAACTGGAATTATACAGGCTTTATTGAGCTTGAAGATATGTATGTATACATAAAAAACGGCGTTATGCCCATAGACTATGTAGGCTTTGTTGAATTTGAGGGCGAAAGCTATCTTATAGTTGCCGGTGTGTATATGCCTGATTACGAGGGTATAATTATGCACGGTGACAAGGCTTGCTTGTATATGGACGGCGACATAGCCTGGGACTTCACAGGTATTATACAGCAATTCGGTTATTACATATACGTTGAAAACGGTGTTGTTCCGATTTGGTATACAGGTCCTATAGTATACGAAGGACAGACGATTTATGTACAAGAAGGCATAGTTGTTTTGTAAACAATAGTCATAATTCTCAATATTAAAATACAAAAAAATCGGCAGAGGAAGCTCTGCCGACTTTATGAAGAGTTCTAAAAAATATTTTCATAATGTTTTCGAGAGATTGGTGATGTGGCTATCTAAAAGAATCGGTTAATTTAATAAAGCATTTGTGTTTGAATATATTTTTTATTAATAACGGGAGGCTTAAATAATGAAAAAAACATTAGGCATTATTTTGTCGTTAATGTTGGTTATTGGTGTTATTACAACGTTATCGGTAACTGCTTCAGCAACGGATGGTGAGGACAGTGGCTTAATATTTACGTTAAATGAAGATGGAAAGTCTTATACTTTGACAGGTACTGTAGTGGATTTTTTATATTATGGTGAGGATATTGTAATTCCCTCAACTTATAACGGTTTACCTGTTACTTGTATAGGTGAACGTGCTTTTTATAATGTAGGTGGCTTTGTAAGTTCTGTAACTATACCCGAGGGTGTAGAACGTATTTCTTCTTATAGCTTTTTTAATTTAGACAAAGTTACTCATATTGATTTGCCTTCAACTGTAAATTATATTGGGCCCAATGCTTTTAGGGACTGTACTAGCTTGATTGAAATTACTATTCCTGAAGGAGTTACGGAAATTTCGAATCATGCTTTTTACAATTGTAGTTCATTAGAAAAGATTAATTTACCCGAAAGCCTAACTACAATAGGTGGAGGTGCATTTTACCTTGCCGGGTTAAAATCTGTAGTTATACCTGAAAACGTGGTTACTATTGGTTCTGCTGCTTTTAGCTACTCTAACAAATTACAAAGCATGTATATTCCTAAAAGTGTAGAATATTTATCAAGTGATATTATTCCTGCATATTCATCACATACTACTAAAAGAGTTGTTGATATTTTTTACGGTGGTAGCGAAAGCGAGTGGAACAACGTTTTTCATCACAGTAGTAATAATTCTCATCAGCATAATATAATGAGATTGCATTTTAATCAGTTTACAATACAAAGTGGATATGCATTAGTGGAAGAAGCCGGTGATTTAAAGTGTAAATTAAATGGTGAAGATGATTATTCGTACATAGGCTTTATTGAGTATGACGGCAACCAATATTTTGTTTCAAACGGTGTTGCTTCTACAAACACTGAGTTAGTTTTATATAACGGAGTATGGTATTATATCGAAAACGGCATTCTCAATTGGAACTATACAGGGCTTGTATATCATTACGGCAGTTATTATTACGTAGAAAACGGTGCAATTAATTGGGATTATACCGGTCTTACAAATTTTTATGGTACTTGGTACTACGTAGCAAATGGTATTCTTGATTGGGGTTATACAGGTCTTACAAACTACTACGGTACTTGGTATTACGTAGCAAATGGTATTCTTGACTGGGGCTACACAGGTCTTACAAACTACTACGGTACATGGTATTACGTTGTAAACGGTGTGCTCGATTGGTCTCAGACAACTCTTACTAATTATTATGGCACTTGGTACTATGTAGAAAATGGCATTCTTAATTGGAACAGCGATACTCTTGTAAATTACTATGACGTATGGTATTACACATATGGTGGCGTGGTTGCCTGGGATTTTACAGGTATTGTAGAATATTACGGTGCAATTTACTATGTAGAAAACGGTGTTCTTAATTGGAATTACACAGGTTTTGTTGAGCTTGAAGATATGTGCGTATACATAAAAAACGGCGTTATGCTTATAGATTATATAGGCTTTATTGAGTATGATGGTGAAAGCTATCTTACAGCTGCCGGTATATATATGCCTGATTATGAAGGTATAATTATGCACGGTGACAAGGTTTGCTTATATATGGACGGCGATATAGCTTGGAATTATACCGGTATTATAAAACAGTTTGATTATTATATTTACGTAGAAAACGGTGTTGTGCCTACTTGGTACACAGGGTTTATTACCTTCAATAATGAAACGTACTATGTAGAAGAGGGTGTCGTAATTTCTAATTACACAGGTCTTGCTTGGTATGAAAATGATTGGAGATATATAAAAGAAGGTAAATTTAATAACACGTATAAAGGTCTCGCACGGTGTGGTGATGGTTTATATTACGTGGAAAACGGTGTTGTTAATTGGAATTTTACAGGTATAGTAAGATACGATGGCTTTAACTATTTAGTTCAAAACGGATACGTCGATTTAAGCTATTCTGACCTTTTTTATGACGGTGCATACTGGAGATATATTGAAAATGGCGTGTGGGAGCCATACCGAAAAACACTTGCGTATTACAGTGGAGAATGGTATGCAATAATAAACGGTACAGTAAGCTTTTCTTATACAGGCCCTATGTTATATAATAACAAAAGCTACTATGTAGAGAATGGCACTATACATTGGGATAAATCATACGTATGTAAAAATCCCAACACAAATTATTATGAATATTATCAGAATGCTGTATGTTTAGATAATTACACAGGCTTCCTTTCTTACGATGGAAACGTATATTATTTTGAAGATGGTGTTGCTAATTATAGTGGACTTATTTTATATAACGGTTTTTGGGCATATTTCCAAAATGGCGTTTTAGCAAGAAATTCAAACACCTTAGTATCATATGGAGATAATCTATATGTAGTAACCGCTGGTTACGTTGATTGGGATTACACGGGCGTTGAACATGGTGACACAATGTATTATTGTGTGAATGGTATGGTTGCGAAAGACTTTACCGGTATAGCAAAAGATGTGATGGGGAAATCATACTATTTTGTTAACGGTCGTTGTAAAAAAGGTATCGAAATTTTAGCATACGAAGGTGAATATTATTATTTGAAAAATGGCCAATTTTATCCTGAATACACTGGTGCGATAGAGTATAGGGGAAGATTTTATTATATAGAAAACGGTAAGGTTGCAAAAGATAAGACTGGAATTTATAGAGTTAATTTAGAAATGCTGAATTACTCTTATTATTATTTTGAAAATGGTATAAAATCAGATTTTACCGGAACTCTTGAGTATGAGGGTTGCATATGGTTTTTGGAAAACGGTGAGTTCAAAAGGGACCCTTTTATAGGTGAATATAACGGAGAGTTATATTATGTAAGAGAAGGTAAACTAACTTTTGACAAGACTGGTGTTGTATTTATTGGTAATATTGCGTATTACGTTGAAAACAGTAAGGTTATGACAGATGGAAATACAATGCAGAAATACTTACCATATGGTTGGATGTATTTTGAAAACGGTGTATGTAATTTCACAAAAACAGGGATTGTATTACACGAAAATACATATTACTACATTGTAAACAATTGTTGGAAATCCAATTATAACGGTCTTGCTCAAAGTGAAGGTGAATGGTATTACGTAACTAACGGCTGTGTTGACGGAAGTTATACAGGTCTTACAGAATATGGCAGAAGATGGTTCTATGTTGAAAACAGTTACCTTGATTGGAGCAAAACAACGCTCGTATTCCACGTTGATACTTGGTACTACGTAGAAAATGGTGAAATTAATTGGAACAGTAATACTCTTGTAAACTATGAAGACAATTGGTATTATACTCGCGGTGGTGTAGTTGATTGGGAATATACAGGTCTTGTTCAGTACAACGGCGATTGGTACCACGTTGTGAATGGTTATCTCGATAGGAGCTATAGCGGTGTTACAGAGTATTACGGATGCACATATTATGTAACAAACGGTTACCTTGATTGGAACTACAACGGTGAGGTTGAGTGCGATGGTCAGACCTATAACGTTGTAAACGGCATAGCAACACTCGTTACTCAAGCGGCTTGAAGTCTTTCTAAAAATCAAATAAACAAAAAATCGGCAGAGGAAGCTCTGCCGATTTTTATTTTGCATAATTACAATTTTATTGAGTTTTAATTTTCTTTAAGAAAATGTGCTAATGCTGAATAGCGTTTTGCTTTTTTATCGTTATAGGTCATTGCTTCAATTTGGTTTGCAGAGCCTACTGTTATAAGCATATCCTTTGCTCTCGTTACTGCCGTATATAAAAGATTTCTGTATGCGAGATTCGGAACGATATTTATGGCGGGTATTATAACCGCTTTAAATTCGCTACCTTGACTTTTATGAACGGTAATTGCGTAAGCAAGCTCTAATTCACTTAAATATTCACCGGGTATAACAGTTTCTCTGCCGTCAAAATCTACGGTAACGACGTTGGCTTTCGAGTCAACCTTTTTTAATATTCCTATATCGCCGTTGAAAATCCCGGTGCCTTTATCGTCCTTGCTTTCCCATTCAATATTATAATTGTTTTTAATCTGCATAATCTTGTCGCCCGTTCTGAAAATCTGCCCTGCAACAGTAATTTCATTTTTTGTTTCGTTGGGCGGGTTAAGGGCGGCTTGCAGTAATCTGTTAAGATTTGTTGTTCCTGTTTCGCCCTTTCTTGAGGGGCAAATTACTTGAATATCTGAAAGAGGGTCCCAGCCGTAAGCGGTGGGTAAACGGTCTTTGCATAGCTCAACAACCGTCTGTGCCGATAAAAACGGATTAGGTCTTTCCATATGAAAGAAATCCTTGCCGTCATTTTTAAGGTCGGGCATTTCGCCTACAACTATTTTGTGGGCGTTTGTAATTATTTTGCTTTCGAGAGCCTGCCTGAAAACCTGAGTTAGCTTTACAACGGGTAGCATTTCGGAAATTATTAAATCCTGAAGCACGTTACCCGAGCCAACGGGGGGGAGCTGGTCGCTGTCACCAACGAGAATAAGCCTGCATCCCATAGGAAGAGCTTCTAAAAGATTTGCAAAAAGGTGAATATCTATCATTGAAAGCTCATCAAGAATGAGTGCATCACAATCAAGTGGATTTTGAGCATTTCGTCTGAAATACGGCTTGTCATCCTCGTCCCATTCCACCTCTAAAAGACGGTGAATGGTTTTTGCATCCATTCCCGTAACCTCGCTCATTCTTTTAGCGGCTCTGCCGGTAGGGGCGGCAAGGGAAATTTCAAGCCCTTGGAATTTAAAAATCTTGATAATACCCTTAATGGTAGTCGTTTTACCTGTACCGGGACCACCTGTTAAAACTAAAAGACCTTTTTTAGCGGCGGTTGCAATAGCAAGTCTTTGTTGCTCTTCGTATTTAATATCATTCGCTTTTTCAATATCGTCTATCCAGTCTGCAAGACGGGGGGCAACGGGTGGCGGATAATTTGCAACAATGCTTATTCTGCTTGCAATTTTCTTTTCTGCTAAAAAAGAGGTGGGCAAAAATACGAATTCTTTTCCGTCAAGCTCTGCCACCTTTAAATGCTGGGCAGAGATTATCGTGTCAAGGGCGATGTCAACCTCGTCTTGAGTTATATTAAGAAAATCAGAACATGGTTTGAGAAGCTTTTCTCTCGGTATGCAGGTATGACCCATAGCGGTAGAGTTGTGACGTACAACGTGAATAATGCCCTCTCTTATGCGGTGGTCGGGCTGTGGCTTTTTAGGTAGCTTTTCTTCAATGCTTTCGGCTCTTTCAAAAGAAAAACCAATATTAAGACCGCAAAGTCTGTATGGGTTTTCTTCTACAAGCTTTACTGCATCTACGCCAAGCTTTTTAAAAATCTTCACGCATTCCGCAGGGGTAAAACCGTACTTTTCAAGACCGAGCATAACTGCCCTCATAGCAAACTGACGTTTGAAATCAATACCTATTGCCTTTGCCTGCTCCTCGGAAATGCCTTTTAAAATGCTTAATCTTTCAGGACTGTTTTCAAGAATTTCAAGAGTATCTGCACCGAATTTTTCAACAATCATCATAGCTTTTTTCGGGCCAATTCCTTTTATAACGCCTGAAGAGAGATATTTAAAAATCTGTTCCGTTGTTTCGGGCATACAGCGAGAAAAGGCAGTTACCTTAAACTGCCTGCCGAATGACTGATGTATTGTAAAGCTACCCATAAGGGATAAGGTTTCACCGGCACAAACACCGGGCATAACACCTACGGCGGTAATCAAATCGTCGTCAGATGAAATGTCAAGCACTGTCCATCCGTTAGTGTCATTTTGAAAGGTTATTTCTTCAACAACACCTGTTAAATGCTCTTCTTGAATACTCATTTTTATCTCCTGAAAATTTGTAGCTATATTTTACCACATTATAATTATAAATGCGATAACTTTTTAGAATATATTTTCTATTTTAATTGAAAAGATTTTCTTCCTATGGTAATATAAAATTAATATGCGAAGCGGTGAAGCTTTCACGCTTTGACGGAGGAATGTAAAATGAAATATACTATCAACAAGCTTAACCATTGTACCTTTGAAATAATGGAAGAGGGAAGATTAGCCCCAAGAGCATACGCTATCCCTCATTCAAAAAAAGAAGATGCAAAAAATGCCTGCTATAAAACAGAGCGTTTCAACAGTGACGTTGTAACTGTTCTTTCAGGCGAATGGGATTTTAAATATTATAAAAAGAAATCAAAATTACCCGATATTATTGATACAAAGAAAATTAAATTCGATAAGGTCAGCGTTCCGTCTACGTGGCAAAGAACAGGCTATGAGGAGCCACAGTATATTAACTGTCCTTACAGCTTTGACCCAAGAGTTTTCGGTCTTCCTTATCAGCAGGGCGTAAAGCCTCCGTATCTTCCCGAGGATTTCTCTTGCGGTGTTTACCGTAAATTTATAAATATTGATAACCTTAATAAGAACTATATTCTTACCTTCCTTGGTATCGCATCCTGCGTTGATTTATACGTAAACGGTGAGTTCGTAGGCTACGGTGAAGCTGCTCACAACTCTTATGAATTTGACGTTACAAAATATCTTAAAGAGGGTGAAAATGAGATTGTAGCTGTTGTTTTCAAATGGTGCACAGGCTCATATTTGGAAGCTCAGGATATGTTCAGAGAATGCGGTATCTTCCGTGACGTGCTTCTTTATTCCTACGAAAAAACATACATAAACGATTTCCAGGCAATAGCCAATAAAAAAGGCAAAAAATATAACCTTGATATAGAAACCGAAATCAAGGGCGGTCTTAAGGATATTAAGCTGACCGCTACCTTGTGCGACGGTGAAAGCGTTGTTGCGTCTGAAACCGTTGACGGTGCAAAGAAGCTTTCCTTCTCTCTTAAAAACCTTAAGGTTGAAGAGTGGAGTGCTGAAATTCCCCGCCTTTATGAGTTGTACCTCACACTTACAAAGGGCGATAATGAGATAATGACAATTCGTCAATACATCGGTTTTAAGCATATTGAAATTAAAGATGCAGTTTTCTATTTCAATGATAAAAAGGTTAAATTAAAAGGCGTTAACCACCACGACACCCACGAAACAAAGGGTTATGCTGAGGATTTCCTTTCTCTTGAAAAGGACGTTAAATTAATGAAAGAATTTAACGTAAACTGCGTTCGTACCTCTCATTATCCTCCCGACCCGTTCTTCCTCGAGCTTTGCGACCATTACGGTCTTTACGTTGTTGACGAGGCTGATATTGAAACTCACGGTATCTGGGATTTAGGCTGTGAGGGCGGTGCTATCAGTCACGATTTAAAATGGGCACCCAGATATATGGACAGAGTTAAGAGAATGTATTTCCGCGACCGTACTCACGGCTCAATTATTATGTGGAGTTTAGGTAACGAGTCCTGGGGATACAAATGCCACGATAAATGCTATAAAATGCTTAAGGGCTTAACAGATATCCCCGTTCATTACGAGGGCGTTTGCAGAACAAAGAGATACCATTACGATGTTTTCTCAGAAATGTATACTCATCAGGATGATATGAAAAAAATCCAGAGGAGAAAACGCGGTAAGCAGTATACAGAAGTACCCTTCTATCTTTGCGAATACTGTCACGCGATGGGCGTAGGCCCAGGTGCTCTTGAAGAATATATGCAGATTTTCTTCTCTGACGATATCTTTATGGGCGGTTGTATCTGGGAATGGGCAGACCATTCTGTGCTTCACAACGGCAACGATAAATATAAATATCAATACACCTACGGCGGTGACCACGGCGAGCTTCTTCACGACGGTTGCTTCTGCGTTGACGGTCTTTTCTATCCCGACCGTACACCTCACACAGGTGCTTACGAAATGAAAAACTGCTACAGACCCTTAAGAGTTCGTAGCCTTTCGGGTAATAAGCTTACTATTGTAAACACAAACCGTTTCCTTTCCTCAAAGGGTATTGAGGTTTATTGGGAATATCAGGAAAACGGCGTTACTCTTAACTGCGGTAGCTTTTTAACTGATATTGCTCCCGAAAAGGATGCAACATATAAGCTTCAGTTACCTAAGGTTGATTACGGTAAAAATACTTTCCTTAATCTTACTTACCTTAACGGTGATTTTGAAATTGCAACAGAACAGCTTATTCTCTCTGAAGCACCTTTCGAGCAGCCTGTATTAACAACGGGTAAAATTTCAGTTACATCTGAAAACGAAGTTCTTACAGTTAAATATGAAAACGGTGCAATTGAATTTTCAGAAGAAACGGGCGAAATGCTTTCATATAAAGCAAACGGCGTTTCCGTGCTTAGTAAATCACCCGTTCAGCATAAGGGCTTCCTCATAAATATTGCAAGAGCCCACGTTGATAATGACCGTTGGAATCTTGATGAATGGGAAAAACACGGTCTTAACGATGTTAAAGTTGTTCTTGAAGACTTCAGTGCAGAGGTTAAGGGCGGTATCGCTTCAGTTAGTCAGTACGTAAGCATTTACGGTAAAGAGGACGTTTTATTTAATGCAAACATCCTTTATATCATCGGTGCAAACGGCGTTATTGATATTGAAGTTGCTATGGCACCTGATGAAGATAGCAAAGAGCATTTCTACGATATTCCCCGTTTAGGTTTAACCTTTGAGGCTGACAAGAAGTTTAACGAAATTGAATATTTCGGCAGAGGCGGAATGGAAAATTATAACGACTTTAATGCTCACGCACCTATCGGTCTTTATAAATCATTCGTTGAAGATGAACACGAAGCATACATTCGTCCTCAGGACAACTCAAACCATTCAGACGTTTCATTCCTTATTCTTAAAAACGGCAAGGGTGAAGAAATTCACATTTATTCTGATAAGAAATTCAATTTCAACGTTCATAATTATACTCAGGACCTTCTCGTTAAAGCAGATCACAGAGAAGACGTTTACGACCAGGGTACAACCTTCGTTACTATCGACGGTCATTCAAGAGGTACGGGTACAGGTAGCTGTGGTCCTGCTACACTTCCCGAGTATTGCATAGATGCATCAAAGGAGCTTACCTTTAACTTTATTATAGCACCTAGGGTGAAATGAGTTATCCGAACCTGCCTAAAAGCAAATCTTTTTAGGTCTTTTCGGCGTTTCGGTCCTAAGAAAGAGGGTTAATTATGGCAAGAAACAGTATTGTCAAATATATTAAAATTGATAATAAACATAAATATTTTAAGGATGTTCTTTCCGTAAGACGTGAGGTTTTTTGCGGTGAAGAGGGCGAGAAGCCCTCTTTCGTAAAAGACAGCCGTGATGAAAAAGGTATTCACGTTGTTTGTGCTGTCAAAGATACGGTTGTAGGCTGTGGTAGCTTATATGATAACGGTAAAGGTGAATTTGAGGTTTCAAGAATTGCCGTTAAAAAGGATTATAGAAGATTTGAAATAGGCAGCGAAATTTTAAAGGATTTAAAGTTTTACGCAAAAGAATTAAATGCTGAAAATATAGTTGCTGAAAGTAAAACTGACTATCTGGATTTCTTTCACAAAAACGGCTTTCCTCACGAAAACGTTTCTTACGAAAGAGATGGTAAAAGATATATAAAATATAATCTTAATCTCGTTTTTGATGATGCAGAATGGGTGGAATTCGGTGACGAAACCGAGGCTGTTGTCGTCCGTTGTGATTTCAACGTAAATAAAAAAGCACCCGCAGAGCTTTTCGTTACGGGTCTTGGTTACTGCGACGTTTATATTAACGGTAAAAAAGTAACCGATAAAGTGCTTTCACCCGCGTGGACTAACTTTGAAAAAATGGATACTGCAAGTATGGCATATCCTATTTTCAATAAAATGACACAACGAATTCTTTATGAGAGAATAGACGTATCAAAGCTTTTGAAAAAAGGGGAAAACACAATTGTTTTCCATATCGGCGGCGGTTGGTATGCTCAAAAAGAGTGTCCGAACGAATGGGTGTTGCCTTACGGTAACGGCAAGCTTAAGCTCTGCTTTAAGCTTTTGCAGGGCGGAGAAACAATCGCCAAGAGTGATGAAACCCTTAAATATACAAAATCATACGTTAAAAGAGCAAGCGTTTATTACGGCGAAGATCAGGATGCAAGACTCGGTTATTACGATTTTTCAGATACCTCTTATTCTACAGAGAATTGGAATAAGGTAACGGTTGTTAAAGCCCCCGTTTCAGTACTTAACGAAGCGGATTTTACACCCGACAGAATTGTTAGAAAATTAAAGCCGAAATGCATTTTCCAAAAAGGTGATTACGCAATATATGACGTTGGTGAAAACGTTTCAGGCTATCCCGTAATAGAATTCATTGACGATGCTTATATCAGCGAGCCCTGCACAATTCGTTATGCAGAAGAATTAAATGAGGACGGAAGCCTTGCTTTCCATTCTGCAGGCGGTGAATTCCGTATGCAGAAGGATACCTTTATTCACGACAATATATGCAAGGAGTATCACCCTCAGTTTACTTGGCACGGTGCAAGATATTTTGACGTTTTAGGTAGAGTAACGGTTAAGGAATACAGAGTTGTTCATACCGATATTAAGCCTATAGTAAAGTTTAGGTCATCAAATAAAACTCTGCAGTGGATTTTTGATGCTTACATAAGAACTCAGAATTCAAATATTCACGGCTGTATTCCCTCAGACTGCCCTCACAGAGAGCGTTTAGGCTATACGGGTGACGGTCAGTTAACTGCAAACGTTGTTATGACCTGCTTTGATGCTGAGAGTATGTACCGTAAATGGATCAGAGATATTGCCGACTGTCAGGATATTTTCAACGGCCACGTTCAGCATACCGCACCCTTCTACGGTGGTGGCGGCGGTCCCGGTGGCTGGGGCGGTGCAATGGTAATTGTTCCATACGCTTTTTATAAGCATTACGGCGATAAAGCGTTGTTAGAAAAATATTACCCCAATATGCTCAATTACCTTGATTATATGGAAAGCCATAGCGAAAAAGGCTTGGTTATCAGAGAAGAGGTTGCGGGCTGGTGCCTTGGTGACTGGTGCTCACCTAAAGACAGAAACCTTATTCCCGAGCCCTTCGTCAATACGTATTTCTATCTCAAAGCTATTAAAATGACTATTGAAATTGCTGACGTCATCGGTAAACCGAATAAAGAGTTAAAGGCTCGTTACGAAAAGGTGAAAAAGGCATTCCTCGATAAATATTACGATAAGAAGACTGGTACCTTCTATAAATCAACAGAGGCCTGCGACGCCTACGGCTTCGACCTTGGCTTAGGTAACGAAAAAACTCTTAAAGCTATCGTAGATAAATACGAAAAGTTAGGTGAGTTTGATACAGGTATTTTCGGCACCGATATTCTCATAAGAACACTTTGCGAAAACGGTCATAAGGATTTAGCTTACCGCCTTCTCACAAGCGAAAAAGAAAATACCTTCTACAATATGAAAAAGCAAGGTGCTACAACTCTTTGGGAAAATTGGGACGGCGCCTATTCACACAGTCACCCGATGTTTGGGGCAGTAGTAGAATATTTGGTTAAGTATTTCAACGAAATCTAAAGGTTGTTGCTTTTTGTGCATATCCCATTAAAAAATCCGTGAGTATCAACTCACGGATTTTTTCTTATATCTTTGCAATACCCATAGCGTCAAGGATTGATGAAACGAGGATAAGGATAATACAAACGGGAGCAATGTATTTGATTATAACAACAAACATTTTTTTGCGTTTGAATTGACCGCTTGATTCAATTTCATCTGTAAGTGTTTTAGGCTTAATAACGTAACCTACAAAAATACAGGTTAAGAACGCAACAATCGGCATAAGCACACTGTTACTTATAAAGTCAAAGAAATCAAGGAACGAGAAGTTCATAATTGTTATATCACTCAATACTCCGAAGCCAAGTGAAGAGGGGAGTCCTAAAGCAACGCAGAATAAGAACACAAGAATACAAGTGAGCTTTCTGTTCCAACCGAACTTGTCCATAAATATAGAAACAACGGTTTCCATAAGTGATATTGACGACGTTAATGCGGCAAAAAGAACAAGAATAAAGAATACTGCACCTACAATTGAGCCACCTGTCATGCTTTCAAACACTTTAGGAAGTGTAATAAACATAAGTCCGGGGCCTTTGCCGAGAGCTGATTCGTCACCGCCTGAGAAAGCGAAAACAGCGGGAACGATCATAAGACCTGCAAAGAATGCAATACCTGTATCGAAAAGCTCAATCTGTTTAACTGAGCTTTCAATATTAACATCTTTTTTCATATATGAGCCGTAAGTAATCATAATACCCATAGCAAGTGACATTGAGTAGAAAAGCTGACCCATAGCAGCGAGAACTGTTGTTGCTGAGAATTTACTGAAATCGGGAGTGATGTAATAAAGAACGCCTTCAAATGCACCTGGCATACACATTGAGTATACTGCGATGAAAACTGTAAGAACAACAAGCACGGGCATCATTATTTTGCTTACCTTTTCGATACCTTTTTCAACACCGAAAAGAACAATGAGAGCAGTAAGACCCATAAATAACATAAACCAACCGATAGGTTCAGTAGGTTGAGCAATAAAGTTTTCAAAATAACCGTCTGTAGCGGCGTTAGCCATATTGCCGGTAACGAAAACGCCTAAGTATTTGATAATCCAACCACCGATAACAGAGTAGTAAGGTAAAATTATCATGGGTACTAACGCGGCAAGTATACCTATAAAAGAAAATCTTTTATCAAGCTTTTTATAAGCACCTATTGCACTTACGCCTGTTTTTCTGCCTATTGCAATTTCTGCACACATAAGAGCAAAACCAAAGGTAACTGCAAGAATTAAATATACGAGCAAGAAAATACCGCCGCCGTATTTTGCGGCAAGATAGGGGAAACGCCAGATGTTACCTAAACCAACTGCTGAACCCGCAGTTGCAAGAACAAAACCGAGTTTACCCGAAAAGCTACTTCTTTTTTCAGCCATTCCTAAAACCTCTTTTTTATAAAGTTCTAATATTATTGCATATTTATTTTAAAAAAACAAGAGAAATATATAATGTATTTTCGAAAATAATATTGAATATTTATACAGATTATGGTATTATTCTGTGTATAATTTTGTAATGACGGGGTTTCCGTCAAAAAGGAGATATAATATGACTACAAGCACTGTTATAATTCTTGTAACTATATTGCTTTATTTAGGCGGTATGGTTACAATCGGAGCAAAGTTCTCCAAAAGGAATAAAGATACATCAGACTTTTATCTCGGTGGCAGAAAGCTAGGTCCTTTTGTTACCGCTATGAGTGCTGAAGCATCTGATATGAGTAGCTGGCTTCTTATGGGTCTTCCCGGTGTTGCTCTTATTGCAGGTCTTGCAGAAGCATCTTGGACCGCTATCGGTCTTGCAGTTGGTACATATATTAACTGGCTTATTGTTGCTAAAAGAATCCGTATTTATTCAAGCAAAATAGATGCAGTTACATTACCCGAGTTTTTCTCAAAACGTTTTGGTGACAACGCAGGTATTCTTAAATTTATTGCTGCACTTGTTATCATCATTTTCTTTATTCCCTATACAGCATCAGGCTTCTCTGCTTGCGGTAAGCTTTTTGAATCAATTTTCGGTATTCCTTATATGACAGCGATGATAGTAAGCGGTATCGTTATCGTTTTATATACTGCTTTAGGCGGTTTCCTTGCTGCTTCCACTACAGACTTTATTCAGTCAATCGTTATGACAATATCTCTCATTGCTGTTCTTGGCTTCGGTATTAATTATGCAGGCGGTTGGGATCAGGTTTGTCAGAATGCAGAAGGCCTTGCAGGTTACCTTAATTTTACAGTTACTCACGGTGCAGGTAGCGTTTCAGAGGCTCTTGCAGGTACTGCGGGAACAAAGCCCTACGGTGCACTTACAATTGCTTCAACTCTTGCTTGGGGCTTAGGTTATTTCGGTATGCCTCATATTCTTCTCAGATTTATGGCTATTGAAAAGGTTGAGAAAATCAAGCTTGCAAGACGAGTTGCGTCAATTTGGGTTGTTATTTCAATGGCAGTTGCAATCGTTATCGGTATTGTTGGCTACGGCGTTGTTAAGAGCGGTGTCGTTGCAGATCTTCAGGATAGTGAAAGAATTATCATTGAAATTGCAAAGGTAATAAGCGGTGAAGCATGGATTCTGGCAATTGTTGCAGGTATCATCCTTTCAGGCATTCTTGCATCTATTATGTCAACTGCCGACTCTCAGCTTCTTGCTGCATCCTCAAGCGTTTCAGAGGATATTTCAAAAGCACTTAAAATTAAGATTAATGATAAAAAGAAAATGCTCGTTGCAAGAGTTTCTGTTATCATTATCGCAATTATTGCTATGTTTATTGCGAAAAATCCCGATAGTAAGGTTTTCGAAATCGTTTCATTTGCTTGGGCAGGTTTCGGTGCTACATTCGGACCTCTTGTTCTTTGTGCACTCTTCTTCAAGAGAACAAACAAATGGGGTGCTCTTGCAGGTATGGTGAGCGGTGCGGTTATGGTATTCCTTTGGAAATTCGTTATCGCAAAGCTTGGCGGTGCTTTCGCAATTTACGAGCTTCTTCCTGCATTTATTATTTCTCTTGTATTAATAATTGTTGTATCTCTCGTAACTCCTGCTCCTGAAAAAGAAATCGTTGCAGTATTTGATGAGGTTAAATCAAGCAAAGAATAATTTGAGAATTATAAATCGGTGTGTTCTTACGAATACACCGATTTATATATAAATAGGGTGATATTATGATGAATTTAAAAGAAAATGACGTTGTTCTTTTTCAAGGCGATTCAATAACCGACGGTAACCGAGGCAGAAATTCTGATCTTAATCACATTCACGGTCACGGTTATCAATATATTTTAGCATCAGAAATGTATGCGGATAACCTTAATAAAAATATTGAAGTTATTAACAGAGGCATAAGCGGTAACAGAGTGGCAGACCTTTTAGGAAGATGGAAAGAAGACTGCCTTAATTTGAAGCCTACGGTTTTAAGTATTCTTATCGGTGTAAATGATATTGTTTATGAGTGGAACGGAGGAAAAAGTTCAAATTCCGAAAGCTATGAAAAAACATACCGTTTGTTGCTCGATGAGGTTTTAGAGCAAAATCCTGACACCTTTATCGTTATTATGGAGCCTTTTTTTGGCGAAAATAAAGAGCCGGAGCTTAATGAATTTTTTAAAGCCCGTATAGGAGAATATTCCGAAAAAGCAAAGAAAATTGCTGAAGATTATAACGCGGTTTTTGTGCCCTTGCAGGATATGTTTGATGATTATGCAAAAAAGACAGATATTTACAATCTTTTGTGGGACGGTGTTCACCCTACGACCTGCGGTCATCAGCTTATTACACGCCGTTGGAAAGAGGTTGTAGAGCCTGATTTAAATAAGAGATAAAAACCAAAACTAAAATTAAAACCGTTGCTTTAACTTATGTAAGTAAAGTAACGGTTGTTTTTATTGTTTGGGTTTGTTATTCAATTATATCCTTTAAAACGTCGGGGTGTCTTGTTGTGATGTTATCGGGAGCTATTTTTAAAACCTTATGCATATCCGATTCTTTGTTTACCGTCCATACGGAAACAAGCAAGCCATTCTCTCTGAATGCATTTACCATTTCTTCCGTAACGTTTTTATAGTGGCAGTTTATACCCACAGCACCGCTATCCTTAACGGTTTTTACGAGGCTTTCAATGTATTCGTCAGTCTGTTTGTATTTCTTTTCAATGTCAGAGTTGAGATAATAATCAATATCGGGACAAGCTTTTTTTACAGCTTCTGTATCCTTTAAGAAAATACCTGTAAAAAAGATTCGGTCTTTTAAATTATATTTTTCTGCGCACTCAACAATCTTTTCTAATGAGCCGTAGCTTTTAATATCTATATTCACTTTTAAATTTTTATATTCGCTGACCTTTTTAAAGGCTTCATCTAAGGTTACTTCTTTGCCTTTAGGCTTATCGTGAGAAAGTACGGGTTCGTCATTTTCTGTAAAATATACGTCAAATTCTACTATATCAGCACCGTGCTTTGCTCCCATTTCAATGGCTTCAAGAGAATTATCCTCAGTGCCCATACAGCCTGTATGAGCAGTGCAGGTGAAATTATCAGGTAATTCCGCCGTTTCGCTTATTGTTTTTTTAGAATCATTTTTTTTGAAGATAATTACTAATGCTGTTGCGAGAATAGCGATAACTAAAACTGTTATAATAATTGGGATAATTATTTTATTCATAAATAACGCCTTTCAATAAAAAATGTTATTTTTATTACTAAAAATATACCATGTTTTTTCAATTCTTTCAATGATTAATTTTGTTTATATGTAGTGAACAAAAAAATGGTTGAATTACCATATTTATTTTAATACTAAAGCCATTGCCAAGCGGGGCAAAAGATAGTA
>JAZUQS010000061.1:0-63211 GCA_045605825.1 Acutalibacteraceae bacterium | reverse complement strand
CAATCGTGACCTTTGAGAAGCTCGCGGATTTCATCGTCTGATTTCTCATAGATGTTGCAGAATTCAAGCTTCATTTCCTTAGGAATAGGTGCGCCTTCGGGAAGAGGAGGAAGAGCTACGCTTGTAACCTCATGACCTCTTTCAATAAATATACGTGCAGCTTCACAGCCTAAAAGACCGGTACCGCCAATCATAAATATTTTCATTGTGTTACCTTCTCCTTAAAGTTATCAAAGATTTCAGGTCCGTAAACGTTATTTTCACCTTCACGATCCCAAACCTGAGCAAAGAAAGGATTGATTCTTGCTTCTTCGTCATAATTCCAGGGCCAAGGAAGCTCTGCGGGACACCAATGACCGCCCTTAAGCACAAGGTTGGGTGACATTTCGAATTCGTTGCCTCTTGCACTTACCCATTTAACAGGAGTGTACATATCAACGATTTCTGTTGCAAGACATTTACCGCCTCTGAATTCAGCAGCCTTCTGTAAATCCTCAAGAGTAAGAGAATCGAAGGGCTTTGTTTCATCGTAACCGTGGTTAAGAATAACAACGTCATCAGCAGTTGTTTTCTTTGAAGGAATGATTATTTCAAAATCTTCCCACTTTCTCGGAAGCTTTTCATATTCTTCCATACTGCCGTAATATGCTTTCATTCTTACGTCTACTTTGTTTGCTGCCCACCAGAGAGTACCATACTCGGGTGTTTCTGCAATTTTCTTCATCCAAAGATTTTTAAGAATGGGTGCAAAGGGTTTTGCCAGGAAAGCTAATTTATAGAAGGATTCAACCTTATCCATCATGCTCTTGAAATACTGCTTAACAGGAATATTTGCACGGAAATGGCAATATTTTTCAAGCTCGTCACCGTCGTAATACCACTGACCGTGGAAGTTACGGGTTGTAAACCAATGGGGGTCGAAGAGTTTCTTGGGTGAACCGAGGCCTAAAGTACCGAGAAGGAGGTCTTCGAATTCAAAGTTTGTAATTCTGTATTCTTCACCTGAACCGATGTTGTAGAAGCGTCTCCAGAATTCTTCGGGAATATCGTCACCGCAAACATTTGCAAGAAGACGGCCTGAATCTTCAACAGTAGCCCATTCAAGCATACCGTTAATCGGAACGTGATACATAATAGGCTCAAGGTTTTTAAGTATTGCAGGATAAAGGATACCCGACTGACGAAGAGATACCCAGTGCTTAAGACCTGAATCAGCAAAAACAGCTTCTGCTTTAATCTTACTGATTGCATAGTGGTCGTAAACGCTTACTTTAAGAGGGTCACCTGTTCTACCCCAATGGATAGGAGCATTTCTGTCACCTGTTTCAGCAACTGTACCTATGTAAACAACCTTAACTGCATCGGGGTCTGGCTGTGCTTTAATTGCGTTAACGATATTCTGAGCAGCTGCAACGTTTGTTTTCTGAGTTTTAACGGGATAGTAGTCTGCCGCAGGAGAAACCATACCGCCAACGTGAAGAACGTAATCTGCACCGTTCACCATATCAAGAACGTCTTCGTAATTTGTAAGGTCACCCCAAACAAATCTGATTGAAGGGTCATTCATATAAGGTGCGAATTTCTCACGGTTTTTCTTACTGTCTCTGTTGAGGAGAACAATGTTGAATTGGTCTTTTTTCTTATAGAGTTCTAAGAAACCCTGGAAGCCCATGGTACCTGAAGAACCTGTAAGAGCAACTGTTTTTTTCTGCATAAAATAGCCCCCTATTTTTCATAATTATACGTATTATAGTATAACTTTTTTTGCCGTATTTTGTCAATACAATTACAGAATTATTCAACAAATTGTTTAATATATTAAAAATCGCAAAGCACAGCTTTACACCACGTTTTGCGATTTCTATATTTATTTAAGCTTTTTCCTTATTCTTTTGCCCATCTCTATTAACACAAACGAATACTTTTTCAACATCATTTCATACAACAAAAAGACAATGTTTGCCATAACAAGAAGCAAGGGTATGGTATACTTACCGAATTCGGTATAATCGTCTTTCGAAACGCCGAAAACGTATACACCCACAACACCAATTGCTACCGCCGAAAAATTAAAGATAACAAGTTTTATAATAAATTGAATTGCTTTTGGTATTTTCGATAGATATTCCCTTGCAAGCGGATACCAACCAAAGAAGAAAAGATAGGTTAAGGCTGTTTCTTTTTCTGTTAAGATAAGCAATGAAATTATTGCCGTTGAAAAGAAGGTGCCTATTGCCCATTTTTTATTCGTTATCTCTGCCGTGAGCATTATAAGAATACCCGTAACAATCGGTAAAACGTACATCATAACGGGCAAGACGGTTGTCACAAGCATAAGCACAACCGATAAGGCACTTACCATTCCGCAAAATGCGGTATTTTTAGATTTGTTCATACTTTAAAATTCCACCATACAATCGAATCCATCTAAAACCGCAACTGGCTTTGTTTCCTCAAAAACAACAGTACCGTCTGCTTCATTCATATTGCAGGTAAAATAGGTAACGTTTCCCTCTTCATCGCAACTGAAAGCATCAAAAGGAAGTATAAGGTCAACCGTTGAGCCATCATCAAAATTCAAGATAAGGTAACTGCAATATACAATATCACCTGCGTTAAACCAATACTGTATGGTATGAGCATCGGTGCTTTGAGAATCACTTATAATATACGACCCGTCTTCTTCGATAATCTCATCATAATTATCAATACTCATTATTTTATCGGGCATTGTACAGAATACACCGTCGATATAAATATATTCATCACCGGAAAGCTTATCGCAAACCTCAACAGATGCTTCACTGTCGCCCGAATACATATAAAGAGTTTTGAAATACATATCGAAAAGCCAAGTACCGTCCCAATCTTCAAAAGGTTCAACAGATACTTCACCTGCTATAACCTCACCGGGATAGCTAATATACTCTACAGCTGTATCCTCGAAAGGACTTTCCGAAAAAATATCTGTTGAATCTATTTCGGAGAAGATAACGTTAAAAAGTGATATAAGAGCAACAATTACACCGATTATTTTAACGAACTTTTTCTCATCTTTTTCACTTTGTTTTGCTTTTTTCGTTACCGTTTCGACGATGTTTCGTACAACTGTTTTCGGGTCACTGTAATCCGAGCCAAACTGCTCACCTGATACTTCAGTTTTTTTATTTTTAGTATTATACGCCGAGGGCGTTCTTTGTGCGTGAGGCTCTGCACCTTGTTTATAGGCATTACTATCGTTACGGTAAATCTCGCCTCTATCCCATCTGGAAGAATCAAAGGAAGCTCCGTGGTTACAATCCTTTTGACCTACCGCACCGCAATGAGGACAAAAAATATCTTTACTTTCTGCGTAAACCTTACCGCAAGCATCGCACTTTCTCATAATACCACCCTTTCCGTAAAAAACACGTTTATAATTATATTGTATCATTTTTATACATTTTTGCAACAATAAAATATGGACACAAGAGGAAAAAAGAGGTATAATCTCATAGAAACACGGATAAAGTGAGGGTATATTTTTATGGAATACTTATATGAGATGCATGCACACACAAAAGAAGTAAGCAATTGTGCCGTTGCAACTGCTAAAGACCTTGTTGAAAGCTATAAGGATACAGAATACAAAGGCATAATTTTAACAAACCATCTTAACGAAATGACCTTCAAGAGAATACATATGGAAAATGCTTCTTGGAATGAAAAAATCGACCACTTTTTAAGCGGTTATAAAATTCTCCAAGAAGAAGCCGGTGACAGATTTAACTTTCTTTTGGGCGTTGAAATCAACTTTTACAACACCCCTAACGACTATCTTGTTTACGGTGTCACCGAAGAGTTTTTACGTTCAAACGGTGACCTTATGGCTATGGACCTTGAAGAATTATCTAAAATCACTCACGAAAACGGTTTGCTTTTAGTTCAGGCACATCCTTTCAGAAGAGATATGGAGGTTGCTGACTGGAAGCTTCTTGACGGATATGAAATTTTTAACGGAAATCCCCGTCACTATTCCTCTAATGAAATCGCAGAAGAATGGGCAAAATTCCATAACAAAAGCCTTGTTTTAAGCGGTTCGGATTTTCACGAAATTGAAGATGCGGGAATCGGCGGAGTTTATTTCAACAAAGAAATCAAAACTAACGATGAGCTTTTAGAAGAGCTTAGAGCCGGAAACTACCGTGTAAAAAAAGTTGATTTTAAACATACAAGAGAAGAATAATTAAAATATTCAAGAGAGTGCAAATTAAGCTTCGCACTCTCTTTTTATATGAAGATTGCCATTTCCTTATGACTTGCAAAAGATATTAATTTATGGTATCATAAACTAATGTAAAGCAAGTAACTATAAAGGAGGTCTTTTAATGCATTTGCAGGAATCAGGCGAAATGTATCTTGAGACCGTTTACATTCTTTCAAAAAAAAGCGAAAGCATTCGTTCAATTGATATTTGTGAATATATGGGGTACTCAAAGCCCAGTGTCAGCAGAGCGGTTGGTCTTTTAAAAAACGGCGGTTACGTTACAGTTGATGAAAAAGGTTATATTACTCTTACTAACGAGGGTAAATCTGTTGCAGAAAAAGTGTTCGAACGTCATACAATGCTTACGGATTTCCTTGTAAAATTAGGTGTAGATAAAGATATTGCTTCAGAAGATGCTTGCAAAATTGAGCATCACATAAGCGAAGAATCCTTTGAAGCTATAAAGAGACACGTTAACGCCTATAAAAGCGAGGAAAAGTAATGGTATCAGGCAATCTTGAAATAAAAGAAAAAGCTGCGTTAGCCCCTCTTGCAGGCGTTGCCGACAGAGCCTTTCGTGAGCTTTGCAGAGGCTACGGTGCCGCATACACAGTTTGCGAAATGGCAAGTGCCAAGGGAATAAGCCTCGGTGACAAAAAAAGTGCAGAGCTTCTTTCTATAACTGAAGCAGAAAGACCTGCCGGATCACAGATTTTCGGCAACTCCCCCGAAACTATGGCTATAGCAGCAAAAAAAGCACTTGAATTCAACCCCGATTTTATAGATATAAATATGGGGTGCCCTGCACCTAAGGTGGCATCGTCAGGTGGCGGTGCTTTACTTATGAAAAACCCCGTGCTTGCTGCCGATATTGTTAAAGCTGTTGTTGAGGCATCAACAGTTCCCGTTACTGTTAAAATGCGTTCAGGATGGGATGACAATAATATAAATGCGGTTGAACTCGCTAAAAGATGCGAGGACGCAGGAGCAGCTGCTATAACCGTACACGGCAGAACAAAGGTACAGATGTATGCACCTCCCGTTAACACTGATATCATAAAGCAGGTTAAGGCAGCCGTTAAAATCCCCGTTATTGGCAACGGTGACGTTACAGACGGTCCGTCTGCTGCAAAGCTTATGGAAGAAACCGGTTGCGATATGGTAATGATTGGTAGAGGCGCTTTAGGCAGACCTTGGGTATTTTCGCAAATAAATGCTTACCTTGAACACGAGGTTTTATTACCCGACCCAACCGTTACAGAAAAGATGTTTGTTATGCTCAAGCATATTGAAAAGCTTTGCGAATACAAAGGCGAAAGAGTTGGTATCAGAGAAGCAAGAAAGCACGCCGCTTGGTATACAAAAGGGCTTCACGGTGCCGCAAATTACAGAGCAAGAATAGGCTTGATTAATTCCGTAGAAGAGCTTCGTCAGATTGCTTTAGAGCTTATTGAGCAAAACTCATAAACGATGTATTAATCCCCTTTCCAAAATTTATACAATGAAAATCAAAACCTCGTATGGTAAGATTAACACATTCGTTGTCGCAAGACACGAAAATCTACTATACGAGGTGATTTTTTGAAAAGATTGGTGAGTTCTTTATTAGTTGCGATTATAATATTAAGCTTAAATGTAATCCCTTTAAATGCAACAGCAACTAATAACATTTACGGTGCAGGTAAGGTAACTACCTCTTCAACTGTTTTAAACGTACGCTCCTCCCCCTCTTCAACTTCGGCAATCAAGGGTAAGCTTAACAAAAATGCTTACGTAACTCTTGTATCAAAAACAAATAATTTTTGGTACGTAAGATACGGCGAAAGCCTATACGGATATTGCCACGGTGATTATATCAACGTTGTTTCAACTGACGTAAAAAACGTTAAAACAACGCAAGGAAGATTAAGAGTAAGAGCTGCGGCATCATTATCTTCTACAGTTAAAGATTATCTTTCAAGCGGTGCTACGGTGACGGTACTTTCGTATGAAGGCGCTTTCAGTAAAATACTTTACAACGGTTTAAAAACAGGCTACGTCCATTCAGATTATCTGAAAGGTACGTCAAGCAACACCGTTAATTATCCTAAGATTTCTTTAAGCGTTCCTGACTTCAAGCAAACAGACTCCCGATGGGCAAACGTTACTATCGGCTCTTCAGGGCAGACAATAGGAAGAATAGGCTGTGCTACAACAGCTCTTGCTATGACGGAAAGCCACAGAACAGGTACAACTATTTACCCTCACACAATGTCAAAAAGACTTTCTTACACTTCGGGCGGTGCAGTTTACTGGCCTACGAATTATAACGTTGTCACAAGCAGTAACGGATATCTTGAAAAAATTTATTCCGTTTTAAAATCGGGTAAACCTGCTATTGTTGGTGCTAAAAAAGCAGACGGCAGTCAGCATTACGTTGTTGTTACGGGTGTTGCTGATTCAAACACTCTTTCAACTTCAAGCTTTTACATCAACGATCCCGGTTCTAATACAAGAACCACTTTAAATCAGTTTTTCAATGCTTACCCCTATTTCTACAAAATGCTATACGCCAAATAACAAAAAAGATTCCGAGGTGAAAGCTTCGGAATTCTTTTTTAAAAAATTTTATGTTTATTGCAAATAGCTCTTCCTTTTTTGTTACAAAAGTGTTATACTATCAAAAGAAGTATTGTGTTTTTTCTGCCGATTCGGTACGGCTTTTTTTACCGAGCTTAAATTAATTATAAAGGAGTGCATTTTGTGGAAAAATTCGTTATCCGCGGTGGCAACAAACTCCATGGCAATATAAATATCAGCGGTGCCAAAAATGCCGCTTTACCTATTATAGCAGCATCTGTTTTTGCAGGTGATTTTTGCAGAATCGAAAACGTTCCTAATATAAGTGACGTACGTACAATGATAAAAATTCTTGAATTTCTCGGCGCTAAGGTTGAAAAGCCAGAACAAGGAGTTATAATCGTCGATTCAAGAAATATTACACCCGTTACAATTCCTGATGAAATGACAAGAAAGCTCCGTGCTTCATATTATCTTTTGGGTGCATTGTTAAGCAACTTCGGAAAAGCTTGCGTTGCTCTTCCCGGCGGTTGTTATTTCGGTGTTCGCCCTATTGACCAGCATATTAAAGGCTTTGAAGCTCTCGGTGCTAAGGTTGATATCGAAAACGCACTGGTAAACGTTCAGTGTGACGAGCTTTACGGCTCATCAATTTACCTTGACGTTGTTTCAGTTGGTGCTACAATAAACGTTATGCTTGCAGCCGTTAAGGCCAAAGGTCTTACGGTTATTGAAAACGCCGCAAGAGAGCCTCACATAGTTGACCTTGCCAACTTCCTTAACTCTATGGGAGCAGACGTAAGAGGTGCAGGTACTGAAGTTATTAAAATCCGTGGTGTATCCAATATGCACGGTTGCACTTACTCAATTATCCCCGACCAGATTGAAGCAGGTACTTATATGGCTGCAGTTGCCGCAGTTGGTGGAGACGTTACAATTGACAACGTTATCCCGAAGCATCTTGAATCTATAACAAACAAGCTCGAGGATTGCGGTGTTACTGTTATTGAGGGTGACGAAAGCGTACGCATAATTTCCGAGGGTAACAGAAGAAAGGCTTGCCGAGTTAAAACAAGCCCCCACCCCGGTTTTCCGACCGATATGCAACCACAGTTCACAACCCTTCTTTGCACCTGCAACGGTACAAGTACAGTTGTTGAAGACGTTTGGGACAATCGTTTTAAATACATTGACCAGCTACGAAGAATGGGTGCTAACATTATCGTAAACGGTGACACAGCTTTAATTACGGGTGTAGACAAGCTTCACGCAGCTCCCGTTGAGGCTGACGATTTAAGAGCCGGTGCCGCAATGGTTATCGCAGGTCTTATGGCTGATGGTGAAACCGTTATCGGCAATATAAAACTAATTGACAGAGGCTACGAACTGCTTGTTGAAAAGCTTACAGGCGTTGGTGCTGACGTCAAGAGAGTTGACTTTGAAGAGGATTAATTAAATATGATAAGATTTTGTCCGCTGTTTTCATCAAGCAGCGGCAATTCTGTTTACATAGGTGACCGTGAAGGCGGTATTCTTGTTGATGTAGGCAGAAGTGCCAAGCAAACTGACTTGATGCTTAAAAATATTGGTGTTGACCCTTGTGAAATCAAGGGTATTTTTCTCACCCACGAGCATATTGACCACGTAAACGGTCTTTGCGTTTTTGCAAAAAAATATCAAATCCCCGTGCATGCTTCTACGGGCACAATTCTCGCATTGAAGCAAAAGGGTACTTTATGCGAAAAGCATATTGATATTTCAATTAATGATGAGCCTATTACAGTAGCAGGGCTTGAAATCAAGCCCTTTAAAACCTCTCACGACTGTGCCGACGGCAGAGGCTACGTTATAACGGGCTGCGACGGCACAACTAAAATTGCCGTTGCAACAGATACAGGGTACGTTTCAAACGATATTTTACAGCATCTTACCGGATGCAGATTAGTTTATATTGAATCAAACCACGACGTTGCTATGCTTCGTAGCGGTCCATACCCTTACCAATTACAAAAACGAATTTTGTCTGACATAGGCCATCTTTCAAACGATGCTTGTGCAGATACGCTCACAGCACTTATAAATAAAGGCACAACTCACTTTGTTCTTGCTCATTTAAGTCAGGAAAACAACACCCCCGATTTAGCGTATAACACCTCTGTTAACGCATTGAGAGATATGGGTGCTTTACCGAACAGAGATTACATTTTAAATGTAGCAGAGCCGGAGAATAGCGGCAAAATACTAACAATATGACGTTATCCACACTCATTCATAAGTTAGGATTTAGAGCAAAAGGGCACTTCGTGCCGATTGTAAAGATATCAGAGGTCAGGGGCTTCACATCAATTTAATTATATATAAAAATCAACAGGTCTGCGATAGCAAATCATATTGCCGTCGCAGACTTTTTTTCTATCTTTTCAATATTATCCTTTATCTTGCGAAGTTTCTGTCATCTTATAACCGCGATATACAAGCAAGCTTGTGCGATATATTTTTCTACACAAAATGCGATATATTTCGCTACGCTCAATGCGATATGATATAAATCCTTACTTTTCTCGTGCCGTAGGCACATATCGCACCGAAGGTATATCGCGTACAATGTACATATCGCAAATCCGTCAGGATTTATATCGCGGTGCTTTCGCTCCCTCACTCCTCACTATATATCCAAGAAACCCCTGACAATGCTTTGTTGCATTGTCAGGGGAGCTTTATCTTAATTAAGTATTAAATTAAGCCTCTGCTTCTTTTTTCTTGCTGAAGCATGCGCTGCAATATACAGGGCGGTCTTCACGGGGTTTGAAGTAAACTTCTGCTACTCCTCCGCATTCAGCACAAACAGTTGTGAATTTTTCACGTTCACCTCTTGCAGCCTGCTTACGTGCGTCACGGCATGCCTTGCAGCTCTTGGGCTCGTTAACTAAGCCTTTTTCTGCATAAAATTCCTGTTCGCCTGCGGTGAAAATAAATTCATTTCCACATTCTTTGCAGATGAGTGTTTTGTCTTCGTACATTTTTGCTACCTCGCTTGATTTATAATGTTGCCCTCTAACGGAATTGCACCGCCACCTTTGGCGAAGGTTTCGGAAAATTCCGCCACCTATAATCAACGCTCTTCTTTTAAGCTAAGAGGACATATATATTACATACCTAATCGGTACATAACTCTTTTAATTTTCTTCTGGCACGCTGAATTGCATTATCAACGTTCTTTTCGTTCATACCTAATCGGCTTGCAATTTCACTATAGGGTAAACCCGCAGCCTTAAGAAATATAACTGTTTTCTCAACGTCGGTAAGAGAAACCTGACAAGTGTTAAGAACGTGGGAAAGTTCTTCACTTACGAGAAGCTTGTCAAGGGGGTCAACCTGAGTATCAACAACCGAAGAAAGCTCGGTTTCGGGAACTATAGGCAACTCTTTTTTATAAACTACCGCAGCTGAATTAATGCTATTTTGCATACATTTAAAAGCATAAGCTTCAAAGGGGACACCTTTTGATGAATCATAAGAATTAACCGCACGTAAGAAGCCTAACATACCCTCTTGAACGAAATCATCAGAATCAAGGTAGGCTACGCTTACACCCGAACCACGAGTATTGAGAAAACGAGCAGATAAAACTGACATTGCCTGTTCATCACCTTGACGGGCATACTGCACAAGCAATTCGTTACTTAAAGAGTTAAGCTCATTGAAACTTAATTTTCTCAACAAACCACCTCATAAAAAATCTGCTTACAGTTAGGATACAACATTTTTGTTAATTTGTCAAATATTTTTTGTATTTTGTTCATAATTTTTGTTAAAAATACAAAATATTCGTTTATTATTCTTTTTTCGACATAAAAAACAAGGTATGCAAAACTCTCGCATACCTTGTCAAACTGAAATATCATTTAATACAGAAGAGTAAACCCTATACCATTTACCGCCTATTTTCATACACATAAAGGAATCGTAAACGCTTGTATACTCGCCCTCACTACCTTTTACCTCTATTACAAAATCCACCTTTGCAATTTCGGTAGGAAGCTTTCTATAACCAAAAGATTTTTCTAACACGTCACAATACTCATTAAACTTTTCATTTTCTATATAAATAACTTCATTAATTTCATATTGCACGGTAAAATCCTTACCGCATTTATCGGTATAAAAATCTATTGTTTTTTCTAACGGCTCTGTCATTGCAGAAAAAGTTTCATCGTCACCAAAATACCAATTCTCTTTATTGTACTTTTTTATTTGTTCGTCATAAAGAGAATAGTAGGTATTCGCATCCTTACTGTTCACAGATAAAACCATTGTTTTCACAAGTTTTTCAGGCTTAGAACCGTTTAAAAGACCTACGGTTACAGCTGAAACACAAAGAAGAAATGCTATAACAGATATTGTAATTATCTTACCCTTAAAGGATATTTTAAACTTTTTATTATTTTGCGGTTGAATAACCTCAGTTTTTTTCTTTTTTTCAGTTTTTAATTTGTTCGAACAATAAGGGCAGCTGCTGAAATTATCAGGGCATTGTCTATGACAATTATTACAATACATTTTCACACCTCTTTTCTGCAATTTGACTTTGAAGTCTAAAAAGCTTTTTATAACGGTCAAAAAACCGTCCCTCTTTTAAGGGAGGGACGGACGATTTGATTATTCTTCTGTTGCAACCTCTTCTGCTTCAGCAGGAGCTTCTTCAGCAACAGCTTCCTCAGCAGCTTCTTCAACGGGAAGAAGAGCACGGATTGAAAGACTAACTCTCTTTCTTTCCTCATCAATTTCAGTGATTTTTGCTTCAACCTTTTCACCGATTTTAAGAACGTCTGCAGGTTTTGCAACGTGCTTGTTAGCAATCTGTGAAATATGGATAAGACCGTCAACACCGGGAACGATGTGTGCGAAAGCACCGAAATCTGTAAAGTTTGCAATTTCAACTTCTGCTACAGAATCAACTGCATACTTTGATTTGAAGATTTCCCAAGGATTATCCTCAAGCTTTTTGTAGCCGAGTGCAATCTGCTTCTTTTCGGGGTTAAGAGATTTAATTGTAACCTCAACCTCGTCGCCTACGCTAACAACTTCTGAGGGGTCTTTGATTCTGTTCCATGAAAGCTCGGAAACGTGAATCATACCGTCAACGCCACCGATGTCAACAAAAGCACCGAATTTCATAAGAGATTTAACTACGCCCTTACGAACCTCGCCTTCCTTAACTTCAGCCCAGAATTTTTCTTCTGCTGCTTTTCTTTCTTCTTTAAGTACTGCACGGATAGAGCCAACAGCTCTTCTTCTCTGCTTGTTAACTTCGATAACTTTGAATTTAACTGTCTTTTTAACAAGATCCTCAAGCTTATCGTTTCTGCTTGCAGTTGCAAGAGATGCAGGGATGAAAAGACGTGCATTGTTTGAAACAACGATAACACCGCCGCGAACAACTTCTGTTACAACACCTTCGAGAATGGTATCTGTTCCCTCAGCTGCAACAACTGTGTCCCAAGCTGCGATAGCATCGTAGCGTTTCTTGGAAAGCATAATTAAGCCTTCCTGATCGTTTGTTTTCATGATTATAAGGTTAAGTGTATCGCCGATTTTAAGTTCAGCTCTGGGGTCTGCGGACGGATCGTTGCTGTATTCACTGTAGGGAATATAGCCTGTTTGCTTCCTGCCGATATCAACCTGTATCTCTGTAGGACTAACACTCAATACTGTACCAGTAACTTTCTGGTCGCTCATATTACTGAGTGATTCCTCTAATGCTGCTGCAAAATCAAAATCTTCAGCTGCTGCAGAGTCCAGCACTTTTTCCTCCTCAATCATAGTTGGGTCTTTGACAATTTCGGACATGGTTTGAAGTACCTCCTTTATAATACCGGCGGGAGTAGATGCACCCGCAGTGAGACCGATTGTTTTATACTTACTGAAATCGATACCACTTAATTCATCAGCAGTTTCAACAAGGAAAGACGGACAGTTGCTCTGGCAAACGCCTAACAGCTTTTGAGTGTTTGAGCTATGCCTTCCGCCAACGATAACCATTGCATCATTGACTTTTGAAAGCTCGGCCGCTTCACTTTGTCTTTCGTCGGTCGCACTGCATATTGTACCAAATATTTTTGCATTTGTACATAGTAAATTTACTTTTTTTAAACTTTTTTCCCATTCTTTTACGCTAAAAGTTGTCTGCGAAACAAAAATTATGGGTTTTTGTGGCAAATCGGGATATTCTTGGAATAATTCCGTCAGCTTTTCTTCAGAATTTATTACAAAAGCTTCACCCTTTGCACAGCTTTTTATTCCCTTTACCTCAGGGTGATTTTCATCACCCGCTATAAGAGTAACCGTATCTTCAGACGAATTATCAAGAACTATTTTATGAATTTTTTTAACAAATGGACACGCGGCATCTATATAATTACAACCGCATTTTTCAACCGCTTTTAAAACGTCCTGAGTAACACCGTGAGTACGTAAAACAAGGATTGTACCGTCAGGTACCTCCGACGGCTCTTCTACAACAATTACGCCTTTTTTTGACAGGTCATCTATTACCTGTTGGTTATGGATAATGGGGCCGAGGGTTGCAACCTTTTCACCCTTTTCAACAAGCTCTTCAATTATATTAATTGCTCTGTTTACGCCAAAGCAAAACCCTGCTTTTTTTGCAAGTGTTATTTCAGCCATTAAAGACGCTCCTTTATAACCTTAAGCATATATTCAATTGCCTGCGGAAGCGTAAGCTCAGTTGTATCAACAAGAACTGCATCGTCAGCCTGTTTTAAGGGTGCGATTTCTCTGTTCATATCCTGATAGTCACGCTCTTTAATTTCTTTTAAAATAACGTCATACTCTACCTGCTGACCTTTTTCGGTAAGCTCTTTAAAACGGCGGTCTGCTCTCGCCTCTGCAGATGCTGTAAGATAAATTTTAATTTGTGCATCGGGAAGAACTACTGTACCGATATCTCTACCATCCATAATGCAGTTATTCTTTTTAGCAATATCTCGCTGAAGGTCAAAAAGAAATTCTCTGACTGCAGGAATAGCCGAAACGTTTGAGGCTGCCATTGAAACTTCATTTTGTCTTATAGCCGTTGAAACATCCTCTTCGCCTAAGAAAACTCTTTGCTCACCGTCTACAAATCTTAATGATACGTCAAGCCCTTTAAGAGTGGGCACTACCTCCTCCGCACTTCTTGTATCCTTACCGAGTCTTAAAGCATTAAGACCTACAGTTCTGTAAAGTGCACCTGTATCAACGTAAATAAAGCCTAATTCCTTTGAGGCCGTTTTTGCTATCGTGCTTTTACCTGCACCTGCAGGGCCGTCAATTGCGATGTTAGTTATCATAATTGGTTTCTCCTTTTTAATTTATACTGTTTCCAACAAGTCTACCTGTAGAAAATGCAATTTGAAGATTGAAGCCGCCTGTATAGGCATCAACGTCTATAACCTCACCTGCAAAGTATAGTCCTTTAAGAATCTTACTTTCCATTGTTTTAGGGTCAATTTCAGAAACACTTACACCGCCTGAGGTTATAACGGCTTCGTCTATAGGTCTGAAATCAGTTACTGTAAGGCGTATATCCTTAAGCAAATCAACAAGTGATGCTCTCATATCCTTTGTTACCTGATTTGATTTTATATTACCGTTAAGACCTGAAAGCTTAACCACAATCGGTATCATTTTTCTCGGCAACATAAGAGAAAGCGTATTGAAAAGATTTTTATTTGAGCATTCAAGCAAATCTCTTTGAATTCGTTTATCAAGCTGCTCATAAGTTAATGCAGGCTTAAAGTCTATGTGAATCACGTATCTTCCCTTTTCCATATTTCTCATATGAGAGGAAGCTGAAAGAATCATAGGACCTGAAACGCCGTAATGGGTAAAGAGCATTTCACCGAAATCCTTGTAAATTTCTTTATAGGTTTTAGTATCCTCAACTCTTATTTCAACGTTTCGGAGAGAGAGCCCTTGAGCATCAGTACACCAGCCCTCGTGACACTCAAGCGATACAAGAGAAGGCTTTAAATCTGTAATTGTGTGACCTGCCTGACGGGCTAAGGTATAGCCGTCACCCGTTGAGCCCGTTGCGGGATAAGAAAGACCGCCCGTTGCTATAAGCACGTTATCGGCATAAAACTTTCTACCGTCCTCGGTTACGCAACCTTTAAGAGCACCTTCTTCAATTATAAGCTCAGTTACCCTACCCTGCTTGCGTTTTACACCGTTTACGGTAATAAATCTATTGAGGGCATCAACAATATCAAGAGCTTTATCGGAAACGGGAAAAACTCTGTTTCCTCTTTCAATTTTAAGAGGAACTCCCATTTCTTCAAAAAAGTCTATTGTATCATCCGTACTGAATCTTGAAAACGCACCGTAAAGAAATCTGCCGTTAACCGGCACGTTTGATATTAACTCATTTAGAAGAGGGCAAGAGTTAGTTACGTTACATCTGCCTTTACCGGTTATAGCAACCTTTCTTGCTAATTTGTCATTTCTCTCAATAAGAGTTACGTTTAATCCTCTTTGTGCCGCTGTGCCTGCAGCCATAAGACCCGCAGCACCGCCACCTATAACAATTAAATCCATATTATCTCCAACTAAAAAATTTATAAAACGATTAGCTTGTCTGTCATTTCTTTCCCGAATTCATCTCTGACGGGAAGAGCTAAAGAAAGCATATCTCTCGCAAAGCATTCCAACTCAAAAATCCGTTTCGCATTCTCACCTAAAGCAAAAACCTCAGAAGCTTTTGTTATTATAGGAAGAGTTGCAGTTTCTTTTGCTTTTTTAAGAATTTTAGCACCGCCCTCATTAAAACCGAGAACCCGTATAAACGGAACAGGAGCTAAAACATCTGACTTTTTTATGCCTAAAAAAGCACAAATAATTATTCTTCTTATCCTTGAATGAGTATACCTTTTTGTTTTAACTTTTTCAAGTATCTCCTCCAGATAGGAAGAATTTTTCACAGCGTCAAAAAGTCTGTATTCAAGACCCTCGCTCACATCGGGTAATTCTTTAAAATCTTCCACATTCATTGAACGTAATTTATAAATAATAGCCGTTTCTAAATTACTAATAGAAGCAGGTGCTTTGTAGTTTTCAATTTCCTTACCCATTATTTCACGGGCAGCTTCAGGTAAATATTCACCGATAAATTTCCCTGCTATTAAATGCTCGCGAATTGCTGAAGCAGAACAAAACTTGCCGTTTGAAGTCTTACTGTCGTGGTCAACGCCCTTTCGCGTAACAAGTTTAACGCCCATATTTAAGCCTAATTTATTAATGGCTTTAATATATTCAACACCTAAAATATTATTAGGTGAAGAAAGGGCTTCAGCAACATCACTACCGCTTATTTCTTCAACGGCTTTCTGCCTTGCAACAGGGAAAGAAACGCCGTCATTCAGATATTTTTCGAGTATATCGGAAAATTCATCAGTAACCAAAACATCGGCACATTTTTTGAGTATTTCGGTATTACCGCTTTCGCTACCGAATGCCAAGGCATCAACACATCCTAATCCGCCTAAAACAGAAACACCGCCCAAAGCAAAACGCTCCGCACTTGCCGTAGCGTAAGGCACAGGAAGAGAAAGCACTAAATCAGCACCGCATTTAAGAGCCATTTGAGTCCTCGCATAAGGTGATACGCAAGCACACTCACCTCTTTGGACAAAGCTTTCACTCATTACAACAGTAACCGTATCACCCTCGCCTTTGACTGAATCAATCAAAAACTTATGACCGTTGTGAAAGGGGTTAAATTCAGCAACAATACCGTAATTCAAAAAATCACCTCTTTACCTACTTTTTTCGTTTTGCTCTTGAAAATAATTAAAAGAGTGGTATAATTAATATTCGGTAAATATTTTACACAATTATATTGTGTTTTATTTTCTTTTTTGGAAAATACACATTTTTAATGGAGGTTTATTGATGAAAATTCTCGTAATTAACTGCGGAAGCTCTTCTCTTAAGTATCAGCTTTTTGATATGGAAGGCGAAAAAGTTCTCGCAAAAGGTATCTGCGAATCAATCGCAACTGACATGAGCCATACAAAAGGTTCAACGTTTGACGGAAGAAGCTTTGACAAATACGTAGATATTCCCGACCACAAGGTTGCATTTAACATTGTTAAGGATGCTCTTACAACAGGTGATTGCAAGGTTATTGACGACCTTTCAGAAATAGGTGCTATCGGTCACAGAGTTGTTCAGGGTGGTGATATTTACACAGAAAGTGTACTTGTTGATGACGGCGTTCTCAAGGCAATTGACGAGCTCAGTGCTCTTGCACCTCTTCACAACCCTGCACACGTTGTAGGTATTGAATGTTGTAACGAGGTTTTCGGTGCTTCTGTTCCTCAGGTTGCAGTTTTTGATAACGCATTCCACAGCACAATGCCCGAAACATCTTATATGTTCGGTCTTCCTTACAAATATTATGAAGAAGACCATATCCGCCGTTACGGTGCTCACGGTACATCTCACAGATTCGTAGCATACAGAACTGCTGAAATCGTTGGTAAAGATCTTAAGGATATTAAGCTTATCACTTGCCACTTAGGTAACGGTTGCTCAATTACAGCTATCAAAGACGGTAAAGTTCTTGATACAAGTATGGGTCTTACTCCCCTTGACGGCTTTATGATGGGTACTCGTTGCGGTGCTGTTGACCCCTCAGCTATTACATACATTATGCAGAAGCACAACATCTCAGCTGAAGAGATGGATAAGATTATGAACAAGCAGAGCGGTGTTCTCGGTATTTCAGGCGTTCATTCTGACGACAGAGCTGTTAAAGCTGCTGCTGTAGAAGGCAACAAGAGAGCTAAGCTTGCCCGTGATATGCAGTGGTATCAGATTCGTAAATGCATCGGTTCATACATCGCTGCTATGGACGGTGTTGACGTTATCGCATTCACAGGCGGTATCGGCGAAAACTGTACAGACCTCAGAGAAGATATTCTTAACAACCTCTCATACCTCGGCATTAAGCTTGATGAAAAGGCTAACGAAGTTCGCGGTGAAGAAATTGAGCTTACTCTTCCCGGTTGCCCTGTAAGAGCTTTCTGCGTTCCTACTAACGAAGAGCTTGCAATTGCAAGAGATACAAAAGAAATCGTTGAAAAGCTTTAATTAACAACACCAAACCCCTCTGTGAGAATGAATTTCTCACAGAGGGGTTTTTATTATTTATGTTGATGGAACCTCGACATAGTGCAGGTTTATCGGCAAAAGCCCTAAAAAGAAAACTGGCGAGAAATCTGCAGTATGGCGTGTTCTTCACCCCGACGGTGTATAAAAATACTCCGAGTGGGTGAAAACGCGACATAATGCAGGTTTATCGTCAGTTTTAAAAGGAGATTGCTCCTCTATTGTACTTACAACTTCTATACGGCGTTCCCATTCTTATTCTGTCACCGTTTCGTGAAAGTAGGTCGTCTACTCTTACAAACTCATAGCCTTGGTCGAGAAGCTGGGGGATTGCTCTCAAAACAGCTTCAACAGTTGTTTTCTTGGTATCGTGCAAAAGAATAATTGCACCGTCTTTAGCTTCATCCATTATTCGATTGTACACGAAATCGGCATCCTCTTTATACCAATCATAAGTAGATGCTGACCAATGGATAAAAAAAGAATCAAGTTTTTTTAACTGAAAAACGCCTACGTGACCGTAGGGTGCTCTTAAAAACAAAGGCTTTTTACCTGTAATCTCTTCTATTGCCGCTTCACCTTTTTCAATACTTTCTCTTATTTCATCAATATCAGATTCAAAGAAATCAAGGTGATTATATGTGTGATTACCGATTAAATGACCTTCATCATAGGCACGCTTTACTATTTCGGGTCTTTTTTCAGCCTTGTTACCTATAACAAAAAAGGTTACGCTAACCTCATATTCTAAAAGACCGTCAAGCAATTCTTCGGTGTAATCACTGGGACCGTCATCAAAGGTCAAAGCAATTGCTTTTTCGCCTATTCCGCTTTTACCGATGTTAAGTCTTACAGTACCGTCAGGAATACACCTTGAAAGAAAAGCGATAATCAATAGCAACGGCACTACGGTAAACAAAGCATTTAAAAGCTTCGCCCTTTTTCTATTATTGTTTTTATTTTTTCTCATAGGAATCAATGATTGCATCAGCTATTGCCTTTGCATACTCCTCTATATTATCATCAAAAGCAACGTTATCTTCGTGATTTGAAATAAAACCTATTTCCAACAGACAGCTTGGCATACTTGTTTTTGAATTTATGTAATAATCACCGCTACCGCTTCTGAAGCCTTTCTTAACACCTCTTTCAACAGACAAGCCCTTACCTGAAAGGTTATCAAGAAGCATCTGTGCGGTGTTAAGCTCATCTTCGGTGGCGGTACTACTTACCCATATTTCGATACCGTCGGCATCTGAATTTTCAGAGCTGTTGCGGTGTATACATAAAAAGTAATCTGCACGGCCGCGATTTGCAATTCTGCATCTTTTTTCTAAAGATACGTCCTTATCGCTTTGGCGGGTCAAAATTACGTTTACACCTTGTTTTTCAAGCTCATTCTTCACAAGAAGAGAAAGCTTAAGGTTATCGTCTTTTTCTAATCTTTCGTCGTTACCGTATACGGCACCGCTATCGCTACCGCCGTGACCCGCATCAACGCATACAACAAAATCGTCCTTCTTAAAATCAGAATAAAGCGAGAGGGCGACACACACGAAAAGCACTATTACAAAACCACGTAGAAACCACTTGTTTTTATTCTTTTTAACAGTTGTAATTATTTTACCAATATCCATCTAAACACCTTCCAAAAAAAATATATCATACTTTTTAAGGAAAGTTTTGGATTTAATAAAAATGTAATAATCTTTTTACTGAATATTAAAAAACCGACCGAATAATTCGGTCGGTTAATTTGTTTCAAAAATTATTTCTTGAAAAGACCGAGAATATCAACGATATCGCCGTCTTCGTCATCATTTGCAGATGATGAATCTACAGCAGATGCTGCTGCACCGGATTTGTTAGCAAGGCCGTTAATATCTGTGCCGAAGCCCGTTGCGATAACAGTAACAACCATTTCATCTTCAAGCTTTTCATCGAAAGCAACACCGAAGATGATGTTTGCATCTGCATCAGCTGCATCAGCAATAATGCTTGCTGCAACGTCAACGTCATCAAGAGTGATATCTGCAGAAGATGTGATGCTGATAATAACACCCTTTGCACCCTGAATTGTTGTTTCAAGAAGGGGGCTGGAAACTGCTGCATTAGCTGCTGCTTCTGCCTTTTCTTTACCTGTTGCACGGCCAACGCCCATGTGAGCATGACCTGCATCCTTCATAACTGCAGTAACGTCCGCAAAGTCAAGGTTGATAAGACCGGGAACTTTAATAAGGTCTGAAATACTCTTAACACCCTGACGAAGAACGTCATCAGCAACGTCGAAAGCGTTAGCAAATGTAATCTTCTGGTCAGAAACGAGTTTAAGTCTTTCGTTAGGAATAACAATAAGGCTATCTACATGCTGAGCAAGCTCTGCAATACCTGCTTCTGCCTGCTGCATTCTTCTCTTACCTTCAAATGCGAAGGGCTTTGTAACGATACCAACTGTAAGGATACCGTTGCTTTTTGCAATTTCTGCGATAGCAGGAGCAGCACCTGTACCTGTGCCACCGCCCATACCTGCAGTGATAAATACCATATTAGCACCGTTAAGAGCATCAACGATTGCATCTCTGCTTTCTTCAGCTGCCTTAAGACCCATTTCAGGACGGGCACCTGCACCACGGCCACCGGTTACTTTTTCACCAATCTGGATTTTATGAGTAGCCTTTGAGAATGTAAGCACCTGTTTATCAGTATTGATAGCGATAAACTCTACGCCCTGAACGCCTGAGCTTACCATACGGTTAATTGCGTTACCGCCGCCACCGCCGACACCGATAACCTTTATCTGAGTAACGTCTTCAAAATCGTTTGAAATTTCAAAGTTCATTTTTCTTCCTCCTAAAATTATACATACATATAACTATTATACATCTTTTAAATGTTACCACATAAATTGTGCAATAGCAAGTTATTTTTAAAAAATTTTTGATATTTTTAACATTTTAGTCTGTTTTTGCGGTAGTTTCTACCGGTTTATTTGTGCTTTTATCATTTTCTGACTTTTCTGTTGTAGCAGGTGCAGTAGTTTCCTCTTCCCCTGCTTTGAAAAACGCATAAGGGTCAGTTTTCAAATCGAGTGTACCCTCGGCATATGCATTAATTTCATTTTCATTTTCTATTGCCTTTTTACCTCTTGCTAATTTCTTTTCGATATTAGTAAGGTTACCTATTTTCAAGGTAATTCTGTTATCATATTTTATTTTTATATCGTTAACGTTTTTTAAATCAATTTCCGTAAGGCTTTCTAACTCTGAATTTTCTATTGCAGAAAGAATTTGTGGCAGAGTATCATTTCTTTTTTTGTTGTTTAATTCAATGATGCTACCCTCTTCAACGGTTTTCGCTGAAACATTTTTTATTACGGGAAGAGGCTCTTTTAATTTAGCTGCCGCTTTATCTAACACCTTACCTGTACTATCAAGAATTATGTATGATTTATTATTTTTAATGCAAGCGACACCCGTTGTTTCTTCAATTTCAATAACAAGTGTGTCGGGTAACTCTCTTTTAATTGTAGCGCTTTTTATATACGGCAGTTCTTTTGAAAGCAATTGAGATAATTCTTCTTCATCAACTCTGAACAAGTTTTCGCCCACTGTTATTCCGCTTTTTTCAACAATCTGCTTTTGCGAATAAACAGACTGACCCGTAACGTTTACAGTATTAATTTTAAAGAAAAGAGAAAAAACGAGTACAACACCAACGCAAAGCACTACAAGTGCTAATAAAATCGACATAATTGCATTACGTATTTTTCTTTTACGACGCATTTTCTTTTTATTTATTGAACGCACTTCATCCCTTGATAAGCCATTCTGACTTTTTTTAGGTTTTGGCGGTTTTATAACCGTTTTAGTCTTTTTTTTAGTTGTACGTTTTCTTTCTTCCATTTATACTACCCTTTTCTTTTAATATCTGCATTAAGCATACATAGGTTATTTTCTATTTCTTCATAGCCTCTGTCGATAAATTTTATGTTTTTTACAACTGTAGTCCCCATAGCAGTAAGACCTGCAAGAACAAGGGCTGCACCGCCTCTTAAATCGGGTGAAACAACTTCGGCTCCGTAAAGTCTTTCTACACCCTCAACAACGGCTACTCTGCCCTCTGTTTTTATAGATGCACCCATTCTTATAAGCTCGGGAATATGCTTGAATCGGCTTTCAAAAATATTTTCAACTATAACACCCGTACCCTTAGCAACACAAGCTAAAGCGGTGAAAGGTGCTTGAGCATCTGTTGGAAATCCCGGATAAGGCTGTGTAATTATTTTATCAATTCTGTTAAGCCTTAGGGGTGCTTTTAGGCGTATCGTTTTACACCTTACGCTAACGTTACACCCCGCCTCTTCTAAAAGAGGTAAAATTGCTTGTAAATGAACGGGGTTTGTATTTTCGAGAGATACGTCACCACCCGTTATAGCACCTGCAATAAGATAAGTTGCGGTTACTATTCTGTCGCAAATCACAGAATGTTCGCAGGGCTTCAAAGCTTCTACGCCATCAATAGTGATAACTGTTTCACCCGCACCCTTTATTTTCGCACCGCATTTATTGAGAAAATCGCACAAATCTATAATTTCAGGCTCTCGGGCAGCGTTAACGATAACCGTTGTACCTTTTGCGGTAACAGATGCAAGAATTGCATTTTCGGTTGCCCCTACGCTTGGGAAAGAAAAGGTTATTCTGTTGCCCTCAAGCTTTTCAGGGACGTTACAAACCAATTTTCCGTAATCCTCATTCACGTTGACACCTAACTGCCTCATTGAATAAAGATGCAAATCAATTGGTCTTAAGCCGATTTCACACCCACCCGGTGAAGAAATCACCGCTTTTTTCATTCTACCTATTATCGCGCCGAGAAAAACAACCGATGACCTCATTTCTCTCATTAAATCATCGGGTATTTCGTAGCCTTGTGCTGTTGAACTGTCAACTATTACGGTGCTACCCTCCCGAATAACACTACAACCAAGATTTTTTAAAATCTTTATTGTACTGTTTGTATCCGAAAGAATTGGGCAATTATGTATAATCGACTTGCCACATACAAGAAACGTTGCGGCAAGTATGGGAAGCACACTGTTTTTAGACCCTTGAACACGTAAGCTACCGCTTATTCGACGACCACCGTTAATAACAAAAGCAGACATACCTTTTCCCCTTTCACAAGGAATAGCGAAATAAAATATTCGTACGTTGTATAATATGCTGCTTTTTCTAAAGTGTTAATTAATCAATTTTATTTAATCAAGCCTTCTACGATATCGCAAATTCTTGATGCTGAATCAGTTACTGCCATTTTGCGTGCGTTTTCACCTATTTCTTTTAGACGGTTTTTATCTGCAAGAAGATTATCAAGTGTTTCACCTAATTTTTCACCGTTTAAATCTTTTTCTTCAATAATAACAGCTGCATTGTTATTAACGAGTGCCATTGCATTATGAAATTGGTGATTTTCCGTAACGTTAGGTGAAGGAATAAGAATTGAGGGTTTACCTAAAGCCTCAAATTCTGAAAGCGAAGATGCACCTGCTCTGCAAACAACAACGTCTGCGGCTGAAAGGCATCTTGCCATATCACTTATATACGTTCTTATTTCTATATTCTTATAATCATCAGGCTCAACGCCTTTTTCACGCATCTTGTCCGGTACCCACAAGCCATACTGACCGGTTGCTATAAGGAAATTGTATTTTTCACGTCTTTCATTGCAAGTAATAGCATCAATTACAGCTTCGTTAATTGCTTTTGCACCTAAAGAACCACCCATACAAAGAACAACAGGTCTTTCATCAAAGCCTAACTCAACTCTTGAAACCTCACCGTCTGCTTCTAAAAGCTCACCTCTTACAGGAAGACCTGTAATAACAGGTGCGTTTTTGCATTTAAGATGCTTTTTAGCATCCTCTACGGTAAGAATTACCGCATCAACCTTTTCAGCAAGAGCTTTATTAGTAACACCGGGGTAAGCATTTTGCTCATGAATGGCTGTGGGAATACCCATTTTTGCCGCCATTCTTATTACGGGACCGCTTACGTAACCGCCGAAGCCAACAGCAACGTCGGGTTTAAAATCATTGATTATCTTTTTAACTGCACCTGAGCTTTTAAGGAGTCGGGTAACTGTTTTAATATTATCTTTAATTTCAGCAGGTGAAAACCCTCTTTTAAAGCCTGACATTTCAATTGTTTTTAAAGGGAAGCCGGCTTCGGGAACTATTTTTGATTCAATTCTGTCAGGTGTACCTACAAAGCAGATATCCCAATCGGGATGTCTTTTCTTTATTTCTCCCGCTACTGCAAGTGCAGGGTTAACGTGACCACCTGTTCCGCCTGCAGCTATTAATACTTTCATAACTCACATCCCTTTCTGAATGCTACTTATAAAATCAATTTTATTTACTGCTAACTTTATTTTGAGATTTAGCTGAAAATGAATATTTAGGTAAATTCGCCTGTCGTGATACACCTAACACTATACCCATTTCGCCTAAGGTTACAAGCGTTGACGAGCCACCGTAGCTAAAGAAGGGTAAGCTTATACCCGTATTAGGAAGAGTATCCGTTACAACGGCTACGTTTAAAACAACCTGCAAACCGACTTGCATCATAATACCGAATACAAGAAGAGCACCGAAACGGTCTTTTGCATGCATACCGATATATATACCTCTTAAAATTAAAAGTCCGAAAAGAACTAAAACAAGACAGCATCCTACAAAACCTAATTCTTCACCGATAATAGAAAAGATGAAATCCGTATGAGCTTCAGCCACGTAGAAATATTTTTGCTTCGAGTTACCTAAGCCTGCACCGAAGAATCCACCTGAGCCTAAAGCAAAGAGAGAGTGGTTCGTTTGCCATCTCTTATCTGTATCAGTTAGGTCTTTTACAAGCCACGATGCAATACGCTCTTTCATATAATCCTTTATGGGTAATTCTTCATAAAAGTTGATTGCTATAAAGAGCACAACAGCAACTGCAACAAGACCTATTGCAAACCATCTTGCTCTACCTTCACCTATCCAGAGCATTGCAACACCGAAAAGCATTATAAGAATCGCACCGGAAAGATGGCTTCCAAGGAAAACAAGACCTGCGGTAAACACAACCCAGAAGAAATAGAAAAAGAGCGTTACCGTACCTTCGGTTATTACAATTTTATTACTTGTAAAGTCTGCAATTTTCTGGGCAACTATATTTTTCGAGGACTTTGAGCTTATCATTTTTTTATCATTTTTATCAAGACCTGCCGCACAGAATACAACAATAGCAAACTTAGCAATTTCAGACGGCTGAACATCAAAAAAGCCAAAATTCAACCAACGGTTAATTTCTCCGCCTTTAATTTTACCAATCACAATAGTTATTGCCACAAGAGCACAAGCAACAAGCAGTGCAAGATTTGATAAATGAACGTATTTCTTGTAATCAATATGGGAAACAATTGCAATTACAAATGAGCCGCCACTCATAAAGATTAGCTGTCTAAAGAAGAAGTGAAGGCTTGACGCACCGTCTGTTTCGTAATATGAATAAGCATAGCTTGCAGACAAAAGCATAATCAAGCCGAATGCCATAAGCACCAGCATTATACAAAGGAACGGAACATCCAAACCGTCACTTATCCACAAATTAGAAGTTAATTTATTTTTCTTCTTTTCCATTGCTTACTCACCTAAAAATTTTTATTTTAAATTACCGAAATAAACGAGAAGTACTGCTATTATTCCGCCAATAAGATTAACGATAGAGAATATTTTTACTATTTTAACCTCTTTCCAACCGCACATTTCAAAATGGTGATGAATAGGTGCCATTTTGAAAATACGTTTTCCGTGAGTTAATTTAAAATAGCCTATCTGAAGTACGTCTGAACCGAATTCAGCAACGTAAATTATACCTGTAAGTAAAATTATGAAAGGACAGTCAACTGCGTAAGAGAATGCAACTATCATACCGCCCAGGAACATTGAGCCTAAATCACCCATCATAACCTTTGCAGGATGCCAGTTCCATACAAGATAGCCAACAAGACCGCCTGCAAGAGCAGCTGCTAAAAGGCTTATACCGAAGCAGTTGCGAAGGGCAGCTATTGCAATAAAGCTTAATGCAGCAGTAAAGGTAACAGAACCGCAAAGACCGTCAATACCGTCAGTAAAGTTTACTGCGTTTGTTGTGCAGTAAATAACTCCGATGCCTATAACCCAGAAGAAAATCTTTGTTTCTACCATACCGACAAAGGGAACAAACATACTGCCTGTGGGGTCATTCATATAAAGAGTAAGAAGATAGCCTATCATTAAAACTATCTGTAATACTGTTTTCTGAATAATGCTTAAGCCTTTGTTTCTCTTTTTTACAACCTTAATATAGTCATCAAGGAAGCCAATGAAAGCAAAGCCGAGAGCCATTATAAGACCACCGTAGATTTTAACCCTCATTGAATTAGCAACGATATCGTTCATTTCAATTATGTTGCCGCCTAAAAGCTTATCTATTACAAGAACAACGCAAAAAGCAACAACTGTACCTACTATAAAAAGTATACCGCCCATAGTTGGGGTGCCCTGCTTGTTTTTATGCCATTTAGGTCCTATATCAAGAATAGTTTGACCAAATTTAATTTTATGTAAAAACGGTATAACTACGTAACCAAGACCGAAAGAAATACCAAAAGCGATTATCGCCGCAACTATGCAAGCAATTATAATTTTCATACTTCCCACTCCTTATAAAGTGCTATAAAAATTTCTTCCATTTTCATACCGCGACTACCCTTAAAAAGCACTGTATCACCTTTACAGAGCAACGATTTAAGATGATTAGTCAGCTTTCCCTTGTCGGTAAACGATATTGCTTTAACCCCGCCTTTTTCGGCATTTTTTGCAATATATTTGCTTTCCTCTCCAAAAGTAAGAACATAATCACAACCCACCTCGGCAGATTTTTCACCTACAAGAGAATGTGCCTTTTCACTATAATCACCTAATTCAAGCATATCACCTAAAACGGCGATTATCCTTTCTTTTTTCAAGGTTTTTAAGGTTTCTAAAGCGGCACACATACTGTCGGGGTTTGCATTGTAGCAATCCTCAATAAATGTCATACCGTTTATCTCAGTTACCTTTTGCCTCATACCCTCAGGCTCAAAGGCTGCAACTCCTTTTGAAGATTCTTCTAAAGAGTAGCCTAATTGAATACCGACGCATATAGCACAAAGTGCATTATAAACGTTGTGCATACCAACCGCAGGAACAAAGCATTTTGCTTTTTCGTTACCGTAAACGACGTCAAAGTAGCTTCCGTCTTGTTGAGGAACAATGTTTTCAGCATATATATCGTTATCCTTTTCAAGACCGAATTTTATAATTTTGTATTCGTCTGTTGATACGGTTTTAAGCATATCATTATCACCGTTAATAATTAGCGGTGAGCCTTTTTTCATACCGTGAAGAATTTCACATTTGGCCTTGAGAATTCCTTCTCTTGAACCGAGATTTTCAATATGAGCAGTTCCGACGTTTGTTATAACGCCGATATCGGGAAGGACCGTTTGCGATAATCTTGAAATCTCGTTAAAATGATTCATTCCCATTTCTATAACCGCCGCCTGATGACTCTCATCAAGGCAAAACAGCGTTTTCGGTACGCCTATTTCATTATTAAGATTACCTGCAGTACGTAAAGTATTATATTTTTGACTGACTACGGAATAAATCATACCCTTGCTTGTAGTTTTACCTACGCTACCCGTTAAGGCAATAAAGGGAATATTAAATTTTTTGCGGTAACCGTTCGCTATTTTGAGAAGCGCTTCGCCTGTATCCTTTACAAGAAGCACTCTTTCATCATCACCGTCATAACGACTGCAAACTACAGCTTTTGCTCCCTTTGAAAGTACGTCAGCAACGAAATCGTTACCGTCAAAGCGTTCACCGATAAGGGCTACAAAAAGCGTGTTTTCGTCAATATCACGGCTGTCGGTAGATATTTTATAAATATCACCGTCCAGTTTCGCTTCAACACCGCAAAAATCTGCGATTTCTTTTAATGAAAGTTTCATACTCTAACCACTCTAAATACTACTTCGCGTTCATCATAATGAACCCGTTCTTTACCAATTACCTGATAAGTTTCGTGACCCTTACCTGCAAGAAGTATGGTATCACCTTTTTTTGCAATGCTTATTGCCTTTGCAATAGCTTCGCTACGGTCAACAACCGTTATAATCTCGGCGTCACCTTCTTTTGTGCCCTCGAGAATATCTTCGATAATCATTTCGGGAACTTCAGTTCTCGGGTTATCGGTTGTAACTACAACGATATCTGAAAGCTCTGCGGCAATTTTGCCCATCTTGGGACGTTTTGTTTTATCACGGTCACCACCGCAACCGAAAAGAGTAATTACTCTACCTTCAGTAAAGCCTCTTACGGCAGTTATTGCTTTTTCGAGTCCGTCAGGACTATGAGCATAGTCAATTATAACGCTGAAATCGGTATTTGTTTTTAAAAGCTCAAGTCTACCGCTTACGCTACCCGCATTAAAGATAGCCTTTACAACGTCTTTTAACGAAAAACCTAATTGAACAACCGCACTGATTGCAGCTAAAGAATTATAAACTGAAAAATCACCTGGGATATGGAAAACAACTTTTTGACCGTTTAAAGTATATTCTACCCTATCAAAGAAAAGCCCAACGTTTTCTGCTTTAAAATCTGATAAATTATTTACTGAATAAAATTGCTTTGTACAAGGCACGTTATCCGCCATATAAAACGATGCTTCATCATCTGCATTGAAAACACCTTTATCACAATTCATAAAAAGTGTTTTTTTGCATTTTTTATATTCATCAATTGTACCGTGGTAATCGAGGTGATCTTGTGTAAGGTTTGAAAACACACCCGTATCAAAATGAATACCTGCAAGACGCATTTGATGAAAGGCTTGTGATGAGGTTTCCATTACACAGTATTTTATACCGTCATCAACCATCATTTTGAAAAGACTGTGCATATCGTAAGGGTCAGGTGTAGTAAGCTCTGTGTGAAATGATTTCTCACCTACCATATTTTTAACTGTACCTATAAGGCCGCTTTCAATACCTAAAGCCTTAAGAATATCTTTTATTACAAAAGCGGTGGTGGTTTTACCGTTTGTACCGGTAATACCTATCATTGTAAGGCTGTCAACTGCTCTTCCGAAAAGATTTTTGCACATAATGGCATAAGCTTCACGTGTATTTTCAACAAGTATCTGCTCCTTAAGACCTAAATCCTTTGAAACGATTACTGCGGCAGCACCTTTTGATAGAACGTCTTCGGCAACGGAATGGCCGTCAAAACGAGCTCCCACAACACAAACGAAAGCACAACCAGCCTTTATATTACCGCTTTTATCGGTAACGTCAGTAATCTCTCTGTCTTCGTAAGAGTTGAGAACGTTTATATCTTTTAAAAGTTGTGATAATAGCATAATAAACACCTTTTTTTAGTGGAAACTTAACCATCTGTGACGCCACTTGTTGTCTTAAAGTACACTGTAATTGTTGTGCCGAGCTCGGCCTTTGTGCCTACTTCAACACTTTGGCGATAGGAAACAACCTCACTATCGAGAGTTGCACCTGAAATTTTTATGTTGTAACCGGAATTAACAGCTCGCTGATTTGCTTCGCTTATGCTCAAGCCCGTTAAATCGGGCACTGTTGAAACAGTATCTGTATTTTCGGCACTTGTATAAAGAATTACAACACCGCCTAAGGGGATGCTTGAGCCTTTTACGGGATACTGAGAAATAACTCTGTCACCGTCGCCTACTACTCTTGCATTGAAATTCTGATTTGCAAGTGTAGTTTTTGCAGCTGATACGGTCATACCGCTAACGTCGGGGGCAGATGCATTGAGCTTCGCAAGCTCTTCATCTGTGTAAACGGGCTCAACATTCATATATTTAAGAGCTTGCTCTATAACAGAGCCTGCAACGGGAGCTGCTATAGCACCACCGCCGTGGTTTGCAACCTGTGGCTCATCAATAACAATAAGAACCGCTATTTGCGGGTCATCTGCGGGAGCACAGCCTACGAATGATGCGATGTATTCACCGTCAACGGTAAGCTTTTCAGACGTACCCGTTTTACCTGCAACACGGTAACCCGGGATATAGGCATTTTTACCTGTACCTCTTTCAACAACAGATTCCATCATTGAAACAACCTTTTGAGCTGTGCTTTCTGATATTACCTGTCTTTTTGTTGTAGGATTTTTTTCGTAAACCGTGTTACCCTCCTGATCAATCTGCTTCGCAACAACGTAAGGCTCCATCAATCTGCCACCGTTTGCAATAGCAGAAACTGCGGTAATCATCTGAATTGCACTTACTTGGAAGGTCTGACCGAAGGCACTTGAGGACAATTGAGAAATACCCATTCCCTCTTTTGTGTGGTAGGTTATTCCGCCAACGGGTGACGCCTCTGCAGGAAGGTCTATACCGGTATCCTCAGTAAAACCGAAGGCTTCAAAATATTTATAAAATTTATCGGTACCTAATTGCTGACCGACCGTGATATAGAACGGGTTGCAGGAATTCATAAGACCTTGTTCAAGAGTCTGAACCCCGTGGCCCTCATGCTTATGGCAATTGATTCGGTTATCTGCAACCTGAATTGCACCAACGCAATTATAGGTTGTATCAATATTTACAACACCCTCTTCAAGACCTGCCGCTGCTGTAAACACTTTAAATACCGAACCCGGCTCATACGTATCACTAACGGCTTTATTTCGCCACATCTTATAAACCTCTTCGTTATAAACCTTTGAATACTCATCTTTATCTTTTATTTCAGCAAGTTTTTCAAGAGTTTTAACGTTGGTAATTTCCCAAGGCTTATTCAAATCGTAATCAGGCATTGTTGCCATCGCAAGAATAGCCCCTGTATCAACCTCCATAACAATTCCGTAAGCAGAGGTAGCTTCTGCATCAACAACAGCTTGAGAAAGCCCTTTTTCAAGATAATGCTGAATAGTTTTATCAATTGTTAAAACAAGGCTCGTGCCCTGCTTCGCATCAAACTTTGTTTCGTAATTAGTAGACAACAAATCGCTGTGACCGTCGCGGGCGGTAATTATTCTACCGGGAACACCTGTAAGAATATCGTTGTACTTTAACTCTATACCTACCCTGCCGTCGCTATCAATATTTGTCATACCAATAATTGTTGAAGCAAAGTTATCGTAAGGGTAATATCTTTTTGTATCGGGGTCTATGCAAACGATTGCATACAAATCATTCTTATTAATAAAATCCTGAACTGCGGTTTTTGTTTCGTATTCTATTTTACCTTTAATACGAACGTAACCGTATTCTTTATTGCCTATTTTGTTGTAAATTGTTTTTTCATCAAGCTCTTCATCCTTAAGAAGCTTCGAAAGACCTTTTGAAATTAATTTTCTTTGCTTGTCGTTTTCAATTTTTGATGGATTTACGTAAACGAGCCAAGCGGAAGCACTTTCAGCAAGCACCTCCATATTTGAATCATATATTACTCCTCTGTCAGCAGGAATTTGAGTGTCACTAAGCTGACCTGATTCTGCAAGAATTCTATATTCATCCGCCTTTAAAACCTGAAAATAAAGAAGACGACAAATATCTAAACCGAAGCCGAGAACAAGCAAAATTGCCACTGCACTCAAGCATCTTTTCTTAATATTTTGATTTGCTCGTGCCATAACGCCTCCAAAAAACACTACCGATAAAATTACAAAATGAGAGTCGAGGATACTCAACTCCCATATAAAACTATATTTTTATTCAGAAAATATATGCAAATAATTCTTTAATTTTCTTCGTGAATTCGCCGTTTTCGTCTAAAGTTTTGTCACCGGACACAACTATCTTATCGCCCTCGGATAAATCGATGTAGCTTATCTGATAGCTTTCCGCTTTAACCATACCGAGAACGTTCTCTGCATAATTTTCTATTTTTTCAGTTGATATCATACTATTAAGTTCTGCATTAAGCCTTACCGACTCGCCTTGAGCAATGCTCAACTCACTTTGTACGCTTGAAATCTGTTTATCAAGAGCATTGCATTTTGATTCCATAATCAAAAGTGCAACAACGCAAACACAAAACATTACACCTAAAGCAACAGCTTTAAAAAGAGCAGGGCTTAAAACAACTTGATTGCTGTTTCTGTTTTGCTGAGCACCTGCTTTTACCGAGGTTTTGTTTGCCGCTTTCTTTTTAGGATTGGTAACAGGCGCCGTATTATTTTTTGTTTTCGGTTTTTCAATCACTTGTGGTTCAAACAAAGAAAGGTCATAAGCCGCTGAATTATTATAACCCGCCATATTACCACTCCTTTCAAAATTTTTCATTTATCTATACATACTATAACTATAATTTTATTGCCGTACGAAGCTTTGCACTACGGCTTCTGTTGTTATCGTCAAGCTCTTTTCCCGATGCGGTAACACCCGAAGACTTAACCGTTGCTTTCGGCTTTTTCCCGCAAACGCAAACGGGAAAATCTTTCGGACAAATACAACCTTCTTTAAGAGTTTTAAAATAATCTTTAACTATCCTATCTTCAAGAGAATGGAAGGTTATTATTGCCATTACCCCGCCTACGTTTAACATTTCGAACATATCGGGAAGCGTGTTTTCAAGAACCGTAAGCTCTGCATTAACCTCAATTCTTATTGCTTGAAACGTTTTTCTTGCAGGATGACCGTTTCTTCTGAACTTTGCAGGAATTGCTGAGCTGACGATATCAGAAAGCTGAATAGTTGTTGTAATTCGCTCTTTCTCTCTCGCTCTTACAATTGCATTTGCAACAGAGCTTGCGAACTTTTCTTCGCCGTATTTAGAGATAACGTTAAACAATTCTTTTTGAGAATAAGTGTTAACGATATCCTCAGCGCTTGTCCCCTGCTGACTCATTCTCATATCAAGGGGAGCATCTTTATGAAATGAAAAGCCTCTTTCGGCTGTATCAAGCTGATGACTGCTTACGCCTAAATCAGCAATAATGCCATCAACGCCGGTGATAGCAAAATCAGTCAATACTTTTTTTATTTCCGAAAAGTTACTGTGAACAATAGTAACTCTGTCATCATTTTTAAATCTTTCGGTTACCGTTTTGATTGCATCGGGATCACGGTCGAAAAGAATCATTCTCCCGTTCTCATTTAGTTTTTCAAGAACCGCAGCCGAATGACCGCCGCCGCCCGCAGTACAGTCAACGTATATACCGTCGGGTTTGATATTTAAGGCTTGTACTGATTCTTCAAGAAGAACAGATATATGTTTAAAATCCATAGCCATCAGAAGTCGATATCAAGAGAAGCGGTAGGAGTAACGTCCATAGCAGCCATTTCCTTCTCCCACTCTTCAGGTGACCAAAGCTCAATATGATGTATATTACCGACAATACAAATATCGGATTCAATACCCGCAAACTCTTTAAGCTGAGAATTAAGGGTAAGCCTTCCGCCTTTGTCTATTTCACCGTAAACAACGCCTGAAAGAATTTTTCTTGAAACTCTTCGTGTCATTTCATCGTGATGGTCGGTTTTTGAAAACTGCTCGTAAAGTGCATTCCAACCTTCTTCGGAATACATATATATGCATTTAGCACTTGGGTCGGGGGATTTTATAAGGTATGTTTCTATACCCATTTTCGAACGAAGAGATGCAGGTACTTTAAAACGGTTCTTTTCGTCAAGGGTATGAACAAACTGACCGCAAAACATTACCTACACTCCTTTCGTCAATTTAGTTCAAAAGCGAACCAAAATCGCTCCAAAAACGTTCTAATTTTGAGACACTTCGAGCCTTTTTAGAACACTTCGCTCCTCTATTATAATTTCACGACCCTTTATTGTCAATAGTTTTTACAAAAAAAAGACAGCTCCAACGAAAAAAATTCGTTGAAACTGTCATATAGTTTCGTTACATCAAACGCTTAATTTTTCTAAAGTAGTTTTCAAATCAGCAAGAATCTTTTCAGCACTATCCTGAGTGATTAGTTTATTACGGTATTTCAAAACAAACCTTGCCCCACTCTCATTGTAATCAAACTGTAAAAACGTTACCGTGCGAGGCTTTAGAGGCTCGGTTGCTAAAACGTCTTTAAAGCATTTTAAGCCTTGATAATAATCTTGTGAAAAATTCACAAATCCAAACTCACCCGCTTCACCGACACCGCACAAATGATTTTCAGAAAGCTTTTGAGATATTTTACTTTTATTTAACCCTGCTCTATTCATATAAGCAGAATCACAAAACGACGGTGAAAGCCTCATTAAAAAGATTTCCTTGTCAAAATTATTAGACACACTGCAAAATGCTTTATAGGTCTTTTGGTGGAATGATATCAATCTTTCATTAAATGAGCTTAACTTTTTCTTCTTATCAGTAAAAACCTCCAGCAAACCGTTGTGAGCACCTTGAATATAATCTGCTGATTCATTTAAAAGGCAACGTCTGTTTGTTTGAAAATAAATCCTTTTATGTCTTTTATTACCTATATCGTTCTTACAAAGTGCTTCATAATAGCAAAAAGCAATAACGGAAGATAAATCTGTTTTGTTACGCCCGCAAAAAGCCTTAAGCTTATTTAACTGTTCAAAATCAGCAGTTAATTTTATAAAAGCTTCTTCGCCTTCAATATTATAATACTTTTCTCGGGCTACTTTATAATCATCAACATCAAAGCTCAAGGACTTGCTCGACCATTTCATTTCCAGCTCGGTAGAGAGCTTTTCTGTAATTGGTGAAAAAGCCTTTAACGGAACTGTTGACAGTTCTGAAAAAAGACACACAGGACTTTCTTCCACAGAAAAATCTTCTTTATTATAAAATGTTATTAAATCCGATGCTAAGGTAAGCAAAAAGTAGTTATCAGCAACAGTTGTATGAGCAAATATGCAAAGCGTATTGCCGTTTAAAACGTAAAACTCAAAATTCTTTTTACTGAAATCAATACCAATATTAATTTTTTCAGAAAGAAAACCTTCGCAAGAAGCATTCATAAAACTTATTCCAGCTTTTACTGCTTCAAGCACAACGTATGCTTCGCCATTAGCTTTAGTTAACTCGGTTTTACTGCTCAATATCGGATATTTTAAAACCAGCGTTTCTAAAGCTTTTTCTAACTTTTTTTCATCAAAATCGTTTTCAACCGTACCAACAAACGAAACGCAGTTGCAAAACTCGAAAAGTCTGTTTCTTGTAAGACCAAGCTTAATTTTACGGGACATCACTGTACCTCTTCCCCGGTTTTTATGACTTTTTCAATTAAAGCCTGTTTCACTCCCCAAAGCTTACCTGAAAAATCGACGTAATATTTATGAGGATTTTCAAATCTTGTAACCTCTTCCCAAAGAGTTGAAACCTGTTCAGTACAATATTCTCGTATATCCTCAAGCGAAGGACTGTTGTAAATACATTTACCGTTATCGAAAATTTTTACAAGCATTTCTCTTGCAACGAAATTATCGACTGTTTTTCTTTTCCATGTAAAATCGGGGTCAAAAAGTGAATAGGTTTTTTCGTTACTTAAATCCTCATCGTCAAGGGTAAGCACATCGGCAACAGCCTTACCGCTTTCCATATCAAAAAGACGCCACACACGCTTTGAGCAAGGTGTTGTTATTTTATGAACGTTATCGCTTACCATAATGGTAGGGCTTTTAACCCCATTTTTTTCGGTTTGAGCCAATTTATAAACGCCGTCAAAAACAGGTGAAGAAGATGAAGTTATAAGCTTTTCGCCTACAATAAAGCCGTCTATTTTTGCACCTTGGTTAAGCATATCCTTTATAAGAGTTTCGTCGAGAGAATTCGAAGCATATATATCACAATCAGGGAAGCCTGCTTCATCAAGAAAACGTCTTGCTCTTTTTGAAAGATAAGTCATATCACCGCTATCAATGATTATACCCGCAGGACGAAGGCCTTTAGGCACAAGCACAGAATTAAAAGCTTCTACCGCATTTCTAACACCGCTATCAAGGGTATCATAAGTATCAACAACAAGAGCACCCTCGTCACCGTGCTCTGAAAGATAAGCTTTAAATGCTTCAAGCTCACTGTCGAAAAGCTGTACCCAGCCATGACCCATCATTTCACAAACGGGAACTGAATACTCTTTATTTGCAGAGTAAAGAGTGGTTGCATTCACACCGCCTATATACGCAGCTCTTGCACCGTCAATCGCAGCATCCTTGCCTTGAGCACGACGGGCACCCATTTCAACAACCTTTCGGCCCGAAGCGGCTCTGACCACTCTGTTAGCTTTAGTTGCAATAAGGGTTTGGTGGTTTATTGTGTTAAGCAGAATAGTTTCTATTAATTGAGCTTGTATTGCAGGACCTTTAACCTTTACTATAGGCTCATTGGGAAATACGGGTGTACCCTCGGGCATTGCAAATACGTCGCAAGAAAATTTAAAATCACGTAAGTAATCTATCAGTTTTTCAGAAAAACCGTCCTTCGTTAACATTTCAAGAGTATCCTCTGAAAACGAAATGCTTGAAAGCTGAGAAACAAGCTGCTCTAAGCCTGCCATAATCGCAAAGCCGCCGTTATCAGGTATTTCTCTAAAAAACATATCGTAGGTTACAGTTACGTCTGCCATACCTGAAGAAAGTAACCCCTCTGCAGTTGTAAAGCAATTGTAATCAGCAAAAAAGCTCTTAACAGAATTCATTATAAGCCTCCAAAAAACACTTTTTATATTTTCATTTTAACACATCAAAACAACTATGGCAATTGATTTATACACAAAATAAGTAACAAATTTACCATTTTTGTTGCAAATCACACAATTAATTTAAAAAAGTATTGAAACTCTCTTTTTTTTGTGTTATATTTACTTTATTAAATTAAGGAGGTCTTCTATTTATGCGAATCAGAAAGCAACCGATGGGCGACAGAAATATCTGTGGAGCAAGAGTTGAAGAACGAAGAAAAGAAATAGGCATGAAGCAAAAAGACCTGCTCACACAGCTTCAAATCAGAGGTATTGACCTTAATTCTTCCGGTCTTTCAAAGCTTGAGGGTCAAATTCGTTCAGTATGTGACACAGAGTTAATTGCTTTATCAGAGGTTTTAGGTGTTTCTGTTAACTGGTTATTAGGTTTAGAATAAGTTTTTACCGTCTGTAGTTTACAGACGGTTTTATTTTTTACTCAGACAAAGCTTTATTTAAAACGTATTGGAATGAGGTTGCATCAATTGTTTCTTTCGATGAACCGTTTGCAGCATAGGCTTGTGGTGCAGAGAAGGTCAATGCATCGGTTGACATTCTTTCTGTATCATTTACGTCAAGAACGTTACAAACACTATCTCCGTTAACGTCACCGGTTACAACTAAAGTATAAGAAATTACGAAATTACCATAATCATCATACACGTCAATTACTGTACCCGTTCCGCAATAATTAAGACCATTTGTTGTATGGCTATAGGTAACGTCAAGAGTATATCCATCTTTAACATTTACAAGCTTATCAAGATTTCTGATTCCTGTTGTACCGGTTGTTATAACATCTTTACTTATTTTTGCACCGGAATCAACAACCGTTAAAACTGACGGCCAATCTTTAACTGTGATTTCGCAAGTAGCTTTTTTGCCACTTGAAGAGGTTGCGGTTATGGTTACTGTACCTGTGGATGTACCGACAGTTACCACACCGCCAGACGAAACCGTTGCCCTGCTTGAGGATGAAGATGTATAGGTAATAGTATCTGTTGTGTTGGTAGGTGTTGTATTAAGCTTCAATTTATAGGTTTGACCTTTGTATAATGTAAGCTTTGGAGTTACAAACGCCATTTCAATTAATGGTGCGTTTACCGTAACCACACAGTTTGAACTAAGGCCGTTATCAGTTGTAGCCGTAATAGTAGCTGAACCAAATTTTAAGCCTGTAACGTTGCCTTCACTATCAACAGTTGCAACCGTTGTGTCAGAGGATTTCCAAGTAATAGCACTTGACGTAGGATTAGGAGATGTGGTTAAGGTTATTTTTTTTGTAGAACCCATAGTGACTGTCAATGTAGACGGAAGTCTTATACTTGTTGCACTACCATCAACAGTAACTGTTTGTGTTGCAGAAACGCCACCTGCAGTTGTTGCAGTAATTGTAGCTGTACCGGCTTTTACAGGTGTAAGTCTACCTATACCATCAATCTTTAAAACGCTTGTATCACTACTCTGATAGCTTGCAACATAATCCGTATCACTACCATGAACAGTAAAATACGATGAATTTTCAATATTAGTTTGAGCCAGGCCAATAGTTCTGTTTTTGGTTGTTAAGTATGTAGCTTTTGTGATTATATATGTATTGAAATTAGCTTTGTTACCTTCTTTGTCTGTTGCGGTTACAGTTGCAAGACCAGAACCGGCAGTTACCAAGCCTGTTGAACTAACCGATGCAGAACCTGAAGATATTGACCAAGTAACATTATCAGTATGAACACCATTCTTATAGGCTGTAAGTTGAATTGTTTCACCGGATGCCATTATTTTATTAGAGATATCAATAGTTAACGGTGAAGTGGTATCCCTCAAAACAGGGTATGCATAATTGCAGTTACCACCTATAGACCATAATTCTTCAAAATTCCAACCGGTATAACTTGATATGTTTTTCATATCGTTCCACGATAAGGTTATTCCGTTTACTCCTGACGAAACAGAGCCTTTAACAACAGAACCACTTATACTGTAACTGCTACCGCAATTTATACTGGTTACATACCCCACAAGTCCACCGGAATAGCAAGAGGATGAGGATGAGGATGAGGAAATATTGCCTGTGTTATAGCTATTACTTATGGTTACTGTAGTTGCACAACCCACAAGTCCACCGGAATAGCAATAGGAACCATAAGAGGAAACATTACCTGTGTTATAGCTATTACTAATGGTTACGGTTTTAAGTGCATGACCCACCAAACCACCAAAATAGGAATAGGAAGAGGAAACAGAGAAGGAAACATTACCTATGTTATAGCTATTACTAATGGTTACTGTACTAGTTGCATAACCCACAAGACCACCGGAACAGGAATAGTAACCACGAGAGGAAACATTACCTGTGTTATAGCTATTACTTATGGTTACTTCGCTATATGTATAACCCACGAGCCCACCTGAATAAGAGTTAGAGCCACCAGTATAAGAGTAAATATTGCCGGTATTATAACTGTTGTTTATAGTTACTGTACTATATGCATAACCCACAAGTCCACCGGAATAGGAATAGGAATAGGAAGAGGAAGAAGAAACAGAAGAGGAAACATTGCTAGAATTGAACAGATTGTTTAATTCTTCAGTTAAACTACTATTCCAATATCCACAAATACCACCTGCATAAACATCAACACCGGAAGCTATTGCATCAATATCTGCACCATTTGAAAAATTTCCGTTAAAAGCACCTTCGTTCCTGCCGCAGATACCGCCAATCTGGATATTGTTTATTCCACCGTCTGTTTCAACAAGACCGCTAATTACTTTACAGTTTTCAACTGTACCCAAAGCAGTATTGTATGCAACAACACCGCCGATATAGCGAGTGCCGTAAACGTAGATATCTTTTAAGATAACATTTTTGATAATACCCTCATTACTACCGAAGAGACCTGCATATTTACCGGAATAAACATCAAGGTTATAAATGGTATAGCCGTTACCGTCAAAGGAGCCTGTAAATGAACCGGTATCTACATTACCTATGGGGGTAAATTCCATATCGTCTAAATCTATATTTGCACCAAGCTTATAATGTGCAGAAACATTGTTATTAATATTCTGCAGTCCTTCTGCTGTGGTAATTATATATGGGTCTGCTTCTATACCTGTTCCATTTGCAGAGCCTATAACAGTAAGGATATTGAAAGATAAAATGCATACGCAGATTATTGATATAATTTTATATATTCTTTTCATATCCTCATACCTCCTCATTTTGCTGAACTAAGTTTGACTGACCTGTAATTACAGAATTTTCTGAAATTAAATCGCCATAGTAATTGACTTTACAGTTGAAAGTAATTCCCAACCTGCTTTCGTTATTTACTGTAAAATTATTAGCATTTATTGCCGAACCACTGACTGTCTGCGGTAATTTACTGTTAAAGGCAATATTGGGGTTGTTCCATGTGCAAGAAGATGAATTCAAATCACCTTTAAATGTTATTAAACCGTCTGCATTAATAACAGAAGATGTGATTTTGGAATCTCCCTTTACTATCAAAGAACCGCTGATATTGAATATATCGCTATTTGAATTCAGGTAATCAGTAACCTGAAGTAAACCACCCTCTGACACATCCACCTGTGCTGAAGATGTTTTAACTGAGCGTTTTACCAAAACAGTTGCACCGTCTTCAACAATAAGCTTTGCATCCTTGCCTAAATTAAGGGCACCATTTACTGTTAAGGTTTCCCCTTCTTTAACAACAAACTCACCTGTTAATGTTAAATCTGTTTTTGTTTTGCCGTTTGATAAATAAACAGCGCCGGGAGAAAGAACAATTTTACTTCCATTATTAATCTTTTTGCTTTTATCGTTAAAGGATTTTGTAACATTAATAACACTGTTAACAGTAAACCCTGAAACAGAAGAGTTTGAAACAGTAAGAGTTTCAACAGTTGTTGTTCCGGAGTTAGTGAAGTTCTGAGCAAATTTGCTTTCAAAAATCAAATCAGTTGGTGTGAAATTAACAGTAGAATTTATATTTCCTTTTGTACGGAATGTTCCTCCTGAAATAACACCATTAACCGAACTGTCATCAGTAACAGCTATTGTGCCGTTGTTAGTGATTGTTCCTTTGTTTGAAAATTCGCCTTTGCAGATAATATGACTGTTTTCATTCAGTGTAATATCGCCATTTGTCTGATAGAAATTAACAGTTGTAAGTGTTACATCTTTTGCAAGAGAATTACAACCGGAAGAATACATTGTCCCTTTAACATTCAAATTCACTGTGCAAGTCCAATTTTCTGCCGATAAATCGCCTTTTAACTGTTGGCTCTCTACCGTTGCTGAGCCTGTTAAAATCAAGTTTTTACCATTGGTATGCTTGGTGTCATCAACCTGAATCAAATTTTCTTTAACATAAACCTTTTGTACGAAATCAACGCCACTTAAGGATGAATTATTTAGTTTTAAGGTACCGATATTTACTGCATTACTGCTTGAAAGCTTCTGTGCAGTATTACCTATAAAGCACAAGGATTCAATATTGGGTGATGTTGCAGAAATTGAAACATCGCCTTTAATATTTATTACACCGGTTCCTGTTATTGTTCCGGCAGAATAAGACATATCTCCGTTTACAAGTGCTTCTGAATTAATTGCCAGAGTTTCACAAGAACTTGTAAGACTCAAGATATCTCCAAAGGTTGCTTTGCCGTTAAACGTAACATTATTATAAACATAACCACAGCCTGAAAGAGTAATATCTCCGGAAGCTTCGTAGTTTTTAAACGAAAGGTCGCCTTTGAAATAATCGTTTACAACATCACAATTACCTGTAAGAGTTATATTTTTTGATTTATATAGTCTGACATTTTCATTATAAATGCTGTTTGTAACGGTTATTTTATCTCCTATGTTAACACCGGCTCTATCAGTTGTTGTAAAGCTTAAGTCAGAATATGTACCTGTGCCCATCAACGCTTGGGTGCCCATTTTATAGTAAGCATTCTGGTAATACGCTTCACCACCGCAGACATTAACTTTTCCATTGATTGTGCCGTTATTGGTTCCGGTTGCAATTAAATCTAACTGCGTTCCCTGAACATTCATAGTGCCACTGTTTGTATACTCGTACACCTTTATATTAATGTTATTAGACTCGGCAGTTATATCTAAGGTTCCTGTATTGATTATCCTATTAGTTATTTCATATTTGGATTTTTCATTTTTGTGATAAAGAGTCATTTTGGCAGAATTGGTTATTGTACCAAAAGCTGCATCATCACAATAAACCTCAACACGAGCATTATCGGTATCATTATCAATAATCGGCAGATAAATGCCGTTTGTTGCACCTAATATTCTCAGTGTAGCACCGTTTAAATCTACTCCGGTGAAGCATCTGTATTCAGGCTCTGCAAAGCTATAGCTTGTACCATCTGCTTTATATATTGTGGCACAAGTATAATAGCTTCCTGAATAGTCTGAGTCATTAGGATACGGCCTTTCCTCTATAATCAAGGTTTCCTTTTCTGCTAAAACTAATTTGTTTTGAGAAATGGGTGATGCTGTACAGCCCATATATGTATCAATAGAATTCTGATAACGTTTTTGCCAAAATTCTAAGCTGTCCCCACCACCGAGTAAAAGACCAATCCAGGATTCCATCTGATTCTTGATACAGTTGTATGCTGTCTTTTCACCATAAAGTCTGAGTTGCTTTAAAAACTCTAAATCGTTCAAAACCTTTTTTGCATTTTCTTCTGTTTTGTTATCTAAGTAAGTATAATAGTCATATCTAAAAAGGGTTACTGCCTGTAATATCAGTTCTTGAAGATACTTTAACACATAAGTTTTTTTTGCAGTTTCCTTTATTCCAACAGCCTCATCAGCTACCCATGTTGAAAGAGATACCACCTGTCCGGCAGAAGCTAAACCATTTGCAATACCACTACTTAAAACCTTACCTTTACTTTTATTAATCGTAGTTAATGTTTTTTCTAGGCATTTACTTGCAGTTTTCTCCACACCCTTTTTAACAATATTTGATATAACTTCTTCGCTACTAACATAATTAGAAATAGCTTCATATGCCAATATTTTTTTGTTACCCTCAGCTTCAACCAAATCAGCATAATTGTTTAAAACTTTAACCAACTCTTCATCATCAGAAATATTTGCCAAAGATTCCATCGTTGTAACTGTTGATTCTTTTTGACAGCGCAAAGCTTCCATAAGCATTGCGAATTTGGTTGTTTTCTCACCTAAATCAATAACCTTACCGTTTGACTTCATTATTTTTATGATATCGGGGAAAAAAACATCAGAATATATTTCATCTGTAAAAGGGGCTGTAATTTCCGGAAAGATAACATTTTCATATATTGCCACTGTGCCAAGTGCAATAGCTGAACCTATCTTTTTTTCCAATGCACTTCCATCATCAATTCCCGGAATATCCAGTGTTTTTCGTACAGAATTTTCAAGGTCCGTTTCGTAAGAATCCAAAAAGTGTGTTACATAATCGTCCAAAGAGATTTTATAGTTAGCAGTGCTAGATTTGGCAGAATCAAATACCAAAATTTCTGAATCCCCAACAAATGAAACACCGGTAGCTTCTATTAACCTTGTTTGGTAATCACCTAATTTTTTCAACAATTCGTTTTGTTGCCTTAAATACTCAAGATTCATATTGGAATCCTGCAAAGATTCGCCCCAAGATGCAGTATAATCTTCCAACAAAATATCATTGAGAATACTTTCATATTTTAATTCTTCGGTGCTTTTAACAAGGTCATCTACAGCACTTAGTGCTCCTTCGGATGTACTTAACCCAAACCACTCCATGAATGTTGCTATTACACTATCAGCAAAACCACTTACATATTCACCTGTGTTTTCATAAAGCTCCATTGCATCAATGATTACTTTATATGCTTCGTTGGTTTGATAATTATTCAAAACCTCATCCATCATAGATTGGTCATTAAATGTAACAACCAAATTATAAGGATTATTTGTTCTATCATTATATACAAGAGTATCGATAATCCAAGAACGTTCATTAATGATAGTTTCAAGTAATTCTTTATTTAATTCAATTGTTGTTTTTGCTGCGTAGGCTTGAAAACCAGCATAACAACAGAAAAATATCGTAACAACAGATAAAATAATCGACAATATTCGCTTTTTCACTTTGTGTATCCTCCTTGAAACATTGAATGAGAAACTTTAGTAAGAAAAGTATTTTATCTAATAAACCAATTGTTATATTACCATAATTTTACGAAAAATGTCAATTATAGAACCATAAGTAATACAACGAAAAAACCGCCTGCAAGACGGTTTTTCTTTTATTTCGGGTAATTAATATACTGCCTCTTGATATAATAGATAAAGTGTCAGAGCCCCTACGAATACACAAGCGAATTGCGTTTGTCGAAATTTGTTGATTTTTGAGGAAAAGTATGCTACTATTTATAAAAATGAGAGAAATGAGGTGAAGACGTGTTAGGCAACAGATTAAAGCAATTTCGTGAATATAACAAAATCTCTTGTGAAATTCTCGCAAAGCTTCTCGGTATAACAGAAACTGACTATATTAATTTTGAAAACGACACTGCTTCACCAAGCATTCTTCAAATAGAAAGACTTGCTTTTTTCTATAACGTAACCGTTGATGAGTTTTACGGCTTTACTCCCCGACTCACTCTAAACTCACAACCGGAAAGACCCGAAACTGATGATGATATTGTAGACGAAAGCATTTTGAAGCTTTCTCAATTATCTTGGGATGAAATTCAGGTTTTATTGCACTACCGAAATTCTGATAACAAAGAGGAAATAATAAAGAATATAATAAATGAACAGGATAAAAAATAAATCTTCGAAACACTTAAAGTGCTTCGAAGATTTTTTATGTATATCAAAAATTAGTTTTTGATTATCTCGCCCATCATACCGGGTGTTGCAAAAGCAGCATTGCTTTCGTCAGTATCGATATGCATTGCAGGTGCAAAGTTGGGATTAACACGGCAAACAACGTCACCGAAAATAAGTGAACGGCCGTCAGACTCGATTTTTACATTAACGATTTCTTTATCTTCAACGCCGAATTCAGCAGCTGCATCGGGTGTAAGGTGAATATGACGCTTTGCAACGATAACGCCTTCTTTAAGTTCAACCTCACCCTTAGGACCAACAAGCTTGCAAGCACCGCTACCTGCGATATCACCGCTTTCTCTTACGGGAGCAGCTACACCTATTGAACGAGCATCAGAAGCTGAAAGCTCAACCTGAGAAGCAGGTCTTGTAGGACCGAGAATAGAAACTGCTGCAAACTGATTTTTAGGACCTACAACAGCAACTCTCTCTTCGCAAGCGAACTGACCGGGCTGAGAAAGATCTTTCTTATTTGTAAGCTCATAGCCTTCACCAAAAAGAACATCAAGATCTTCTCTTGAAACGTGAACGTGACGAGCAGATGTTTCAACAAGTACTTTTGACATAATAACTTCCTTCTTTCAAAAAACCACAAGCCTGTCCGACGGACAGGCTCATTTAGTTTAATTATTTGTTCATTGCCTCTTCAATAGCAACTGCGCAAGCAACTGTCATACCAACCATGGGGTTGTTACCTGCACCGATAAGACCCATCATCTCAACGTGAGCGGGAACTGAAGAAGAACCTGCAAACTGAGCGTCTGAGTGCATACGGCCCATAGTATCTGTCATACCGTAAGAAGCGGGACCTGCAGCCATATTATCGGGATGAAGTGTACGGCCTGTACCGCCACCTGAAGCAACTGAGAAGTATTTTTTACCCTTTTCAACACATTCTTTTTTGTATGTGCCTGCAACGGGATGCTGGAAACGAGTGGGGTTAGTTGAGTTACCTGTGATAGAAACGTCAACGCCTTCCTTCCACATGATAGCAACGCCTTCTGTAACGTCGTTTGCACCGTAGCAGTTAACCTTTGAACGAAGACCGTCAGAATATGCTTTACGGAATACTTCTTTAACTTCGCCTGTGTAGTAATCCATTTCTGTTTCAACGTATGTGAAGCCGTTGATTCTTGCGATAATCTGAGCAGCGTCTTTACCAAGACCGTTAAGAATAACTCTTAAGGGGTTCTTTCTAACCTTGTTTGCCTTTTCAGCAATACCGATAGCACCTTCAGCAGCTGCGAAAGATTCGTGACCTGCAAGGAAAGCGAAGCACTCTGTTTCTTCTTCAAGAAGCATTTTACCAAGGTTACCGTGGCCAAGACCAACTTTTCTCTGGTCAGCAACAGAACCGGGGATGCAGAAAGACTGAAGTCCTTCGCCGATTGCAGCAGCAGCATCAGCAGCTCTTGTGCAACCTTTTTTGATTGCGATAGCGCAACCTACTGTGTAAGCCCATTTTGCGTTTTCGAAGCAGATAGGCTGAATACCCTCAACGATTTTGTAGGGATCAAAGCCTTTTGCTTTGCAGATTTCAGCACATTCCTCGATTGAGTTAATGCCGTATTTATTGATAACTTCGAGAATCTGTTTTTCTCTTCTGTTATATGATTCAAATAAAGCCATTGTAAAATCCTCCTTATTCCTTTCTGGGATCTACGATTTTAACTGCATCAGCAACTCTGCCGTACTGGCCTTTTGCTTTTTCAAATGCAGTGTTAGCATCGTCGCCTGCTTTGATGAAATCCATCATTTTACCGAAGTTAACAAACTGGTAACCGATGCTTTCATTATCTTCATTAAGAGCAAGACCTGTAACGTAACCGTCTGTCATTTCAAGGTAACGAGGACCTTTTGCAAGTGTACCGTACATTGTACCAACCTGTGAACGAAGGCCTTTACCAAGGTCTTCAAGGCCTGCACCAACTACAAGACCGTCTTCAGAGAAAGCACTCTGTGTACGACCGTAAACGATCTGAAGGAAAAGCTCTCTCATTGCTGTATTGATAGCGTCACAAACAAGGTCTGTGTTAAGAGCTTCAAGGATTGTTCTACCGGGGAGAATTTCAGATGCCATAGCAGCTGAATGAGTCATACCTGAACAACCGATTGTTTCAACGAGAGCTTCCTGAATAACGCCCTCTTTAACATTAAGAGTAAGTTTGCAAGTACCCTGCTGGGGAGCACACCAACCAATACCGTGAGTAAAGCCTGAAATATCTTTGGTTTGTTTTGCCTTAACCCACTTTGCCTCCTCAGGAATAGGAGCAGCACCGTGAGCAGCACCCTGTGCGATAGGGCACATTGTTTCAACTTCATGTGAATACTTCATTAATTTTGACTCCTTTCGGAATGTTATTTTTACCGCATATTATTTTATTACATATCGACCGCTAAGTCAAGTAAAAGATTGACATTGAATTAACAAAATACATATCCAAATATCGACAAATTTATTAATTTTATATAAAGCCCTTGCATTTTTCGACTTTGCTTATATAATAATATATTGGTTAATTTTTGTTTATTTCTATATGTAATGAATATATTTTAGTAAAACTAATTTCTGAGAGGGATAAAATGGTCTTTTCCAATCTTTTATTTGTATACGCTTTTTTGCCTTTGTGCATGCTCATTTACATATTGCCTAAAAGCACAACGGCTAAAAATATTATACTTCTTATTTTCTCTTTAATCTTTTACACTTGGGGCGAACCCATATACGTTTTACTTCTTGTTCTGATGACCTTCTTTGATTGGCTTTTTAGTATTCTTATTGAAAAAGCTCAAACAAATAAAGCAAAGAAGTTATTCTTATTCCTCGCTTGTGCTGTAAATATAGGTCTTATCGGTTATTTCAAGTACACAGGCTTTATTCTTACGAACGTTCAGTCTGTTTTCGGTATACCTGAGGTTATACCCCAAATAGCTCTTCCCATTGGTATTTCGTTTTACACCTTCCAATTATTGTCATACGTTGTTGACGTTTACAGAAGCGAGGTAAAGGCTCAAAAAAACTTCTTTTGGTTGTTGCTTTATTCAAGCCTTTTTTACCAATGCATAGCAGGTCCTATCGTCAGATACAGTGACGTTCAGCGAGAAATCACCGAAAGAAAAGCAAGCTTTAACGACGTAAGTGAGGGTATCACCCGTTTCACCGTAGGTCTTGCTAAAAAAGCTTTACTTGCTAATACCTGCGGTTCACTTTCAGACAATTTACTTGTTGCTGATTCGCTTATTGCCTCTTCACCTGACGTTGCATTAGCAGAGCTTTCATCTCGCTCAGTTGCAGGTATTTTCTTCGGTGTACTCTTCTATATGCTCCAGATATATCTCGATTTCTCTGCATATTCAGATATGGCTATAGGTATGGGGCAAATGGTCGGCTTCCATTTCAAAGAGAACTTCCTATATCCATACACCGCAAAATCAGTTACTGATTTCTGGCGTAGATGGCATATCTCTTTAAGCTCGTTCTTCAAAGATTACGTTTACATTCCCTTAGGCGGTAACAGAAAAGGCAAATTCAACACCTACAGAAATCTTCTTATCGTATGGTTCCTTACGGGTCTTTGGCATGGTGCGTCGTGGAACTTTATATTATGGGGCTTATTCTTCTTTGTTTTCCTTGTAGTTGAAAAACTCGGTTTCTCAAAGCTTCTTGAAAAAATCCCCGCATTTTTCAGCCACGCTTATCTTCTTGTGGTAATTTACTTCGGTTGGATTCTTTTCCGTTTTTCAGATTTCAGGTTTATACCCGTTGTTATAAAAGGGCTTTTTGGGCTTAACGGAAACCCGATAATAGACTTTGAAACAAGAACTCTTTTAATTTCAAACGTTATTTTTATAATTGTTGCTCTTTTCTCGGTTACTCCCCTTGTTAAAAGAATTGCAACAAAAGCAAAAGACAGCGAAAGCATGTCCTTTGGCAGATTTATTTATGCTGTAACGAATATACTTGCACCTATAGTTTTACTTATACTTTCAACACTAACTCTTATAGGTGACAGCTACAATCCTTTCCTTTATTTCCAGTTTTAACGGAGGCTTTTCTTTAAATGATTTATAACAAACCACGCGATATAAACGTCGCACTTTTGCCTTTCGCACGAAAGAAAAAAGATAAAAGAATTAAAGAAAAAGTTAATAAAACAATTCTAGTGAAAACCGTATCGTTCTTTATGCTTGTTTATTTGGGTACTATGGTTGCATTTATAATCCCCTTAAGACCTACGTATTCCGAAAGCGAAAAGAGAGATTTACATAAATTCCCTGAATTTACGTTAAGCACTTTTGCTGACGGCAGTTATTTTTCCGATATTTCTCTTTGGTTTTCCGATACCTTTCCTTTTAGAGAAAAGCTTACTTTAGCAAACTCTTATATAAAAAAGCTTTCAGGCTTTGATTCAATTGCCATTCACGGTGACGTTGAAAGCGGTGACGAAATCCCCGATTCACCTTTACAGGTAACTGTAACAGAAGAGACCGCAATCCCCCAAACTACAGATATACAATTACCACCGCAAACAACAATTCCCGAAGCTACAACTGTTACGGATACCACCGATACCTCAAGCTCCGATGCACCGTCAACTCAATCATTAGGTGCTATTCTTGTTGCAGGTAACAGCGCTTACGAATATTATCATTATTCAAGTAAGCTTGCCCCCGAGTTTATAAATGCAGTAAGCTCTATAAAATCTGTTTCAGGTAATGCCGCTAACGTTTATTCATTGCTTATTCCTACAAGTATTGATATCACTCTCGATGATAATTTGAGAAAAGACGTTGCCTCGGCAGACCAGAAAAAAGCTCTTGATTACTTCAATTCTTCAATTCAAAACGTTACTGCGGTAAACGGAATATATGATGCTCAAAAGCTTCACAAAAACGAGTACACGTATTTCCGTACAGACCACCATTGGACTGCTTTAGGTGCCTACTATGCCTACGAGCAATTCGCATATACAAAAGGAATCACCCCCATAGGCATAAATGAATACTCTACAGTTTCATTCGACGGCTTTTTAGGAAGCTTTTATGCAAGCTCAAACAAAAGCGAAGCTTTAAGCAAAACACCCGATACGGTTGTCGCTTATCTTCCCAAAAACAACATTAATTGCACAGTTCTTGAAAAAGACGGCTCACTTCATAAAAGGCCTGTTATAGCAGACGTTTCGTCTTACGCTCAAAACTTAAAATATCTTACTTTTATTAGCGGCGACCAGCCTCTTGTTACTATTGAAAACTACGATATCGCTGAAGGTCAAAGCTGTCTTGTAATAAAAGAAAGCTACGGTAACGCATTCGTGCCTTTCCTTATCCCTCATTACAAAAATGTTTACGTAATTGACCCCCGTCATTATAACGGCACTTTAAGCGAATTTGTTGCAAATCACAGTATAGATGATATTGTTTTTGTTGCAAATATTTCCACAACCCGAAATTCAATCTACATCGACAAATTAAAGAATTTTATAAGATAAGAAGTTTAAATTTAAAATGAACACAATCAACAGTTTCAAAAAAGGGCTCAAAGACGGTTTACCTATTTGCATCGGATATTTTCCTGTTTCCTTTGCATTCGGTATTTTCGCAGTTGAAAACGGTCTTACAATTTTACAAGCCTTTCTAATTTCAGTTACAAATTTAACCTCTGCAGGTCAGCTTGCCGCCGTGCCTATTATAGCCGGTGGCGGCACTCTTATTGAGCTTGCGGTATCACAGCTTGTTATAAATTCAAGATATTCTCTTATGTCTGTTTCCTTGGGGCAAAAGCTATCCTCTAAAGTGAAGCTTCTTGAAAGAATGGCAATTGCTTTCGGAAATACAGATGAAATTTTTGCAGTCAGCGTTTCTAACAACGGTGAAGTAGGAAGCAAGTATATGTACGGTGTAATCGCTTTACCCGTTCTCGGTTGGACAAGCGGTACGCTTTTAGGTGCAATAGCGGGTAACGTTTTACCGCCTATCATCTCCGCCGCTCTCGGTGTCGCAATTTACGGTATGTTTATCGCTATCGTTGTACCCGTGGCAAAAAAAGAAAAAGCAACGGCTCTTTGTGTACTTCTTTCAATTGCATTAAGCTGTGCTTTTAAATATCTGCCGTTTTTACAAAACGTGCCCTCAGGCTTTGTCGTTATAATTTGTGCGGTGGTTTCAAGCGTTATTTTTGCAATTGTAGCTCCCGTAACCCCCGACGGCAGAACTCCTGATAAGGAGGTAGAAAACAATGGATAACACAAAGTTTTTTATATACCTTGCAGTTATGGCGGGAGTTACCTACCTTGTAAGAATGATACCTTTAGTTGCAATAAAAGAAAAAATCAAAAACAGATTCGTGTTATCTTTTTTACACTATATCCCCTACACAGTTTTGAGTGCTATGACAGTCCCCGGTGTTTTTTACGCAACGGGTAATATGATTTCTGCTTGTATAGGCTTTGTAATTGCAGTAATTGCCGCATTATTCAACCGTAGCCTTGTTCAAGTTGCAGCACTTTCCTGCTTGGGCGTTTTAGCTACGGAACTAGTGATGAATTACATTCTTTGAGGTAATGCCTATGAACTATAAAAAAACAAAATACACTTGCTATTACACAAATCTTGCTATGTCATCGGCATTCAGCCTTCCTCCTATTTTGTTTGTAACCTTCCATAACACTTACGGAATTTCTTACACACTTTTAGGAACGCTTGTACTTACAAACTTTTGCACACAGTTAATAATTGATTTAGTATTTACTTTCTTTGCAAAGCATTTTAACATACATAAAACCTTAAAGCTAATGCCATTACTCACATCAATCGGATTGGTTATTTATGCTCTCGCACCTACTGTTTTCCCCGAAAAAGCATTTTCAGGGCTATTTATCGGAACGGTTATATTCTCTGTTTCAGCAGGTCTTTGTGAGGTACTTGTAAGCCCTACAATTGCGGCATTGCCCTCTGATAACCCAGAAAGAGATATGAGTAAATTACACTCGTTATACGCTTATGGCGTTGTTGGTGTCGTTTTATTAAGTTCGTTGTTTTTTAAGCTTTTTGGCACTGAAAATTGGATGTATTTAACACTCTTTTTCGCATTTTTACCCATTATCGCTTGTATACTTTATTGCACTTCACCTTTACCTGATTTAAATTTCTCTCACGATTACTCAAAAAGTGGTGTTGGCAAGAAAAGAAAAGGTATTCTTTTATGCGTTGCTTGTATCTTTTTTGGTAGTGCCGCAGAAAACACAATGACAAACTGGATATCAAGCTATATGGAAAATGCCTTAGGAATTTCTAAAGCAATCGGTGATATTTTAGGTCTTGCTCTTTTCGGTATACTTTTAGGTTTGGGAAGAAGCTTGTATTCAAAATACGGGAAAAACATTGCAAACGTACTTCTTTTAGGTATGATTGGTGCTACTGCTTGTTATATCATTTCAGGTACGGTTTCCAATCCTCTCGTTTGTATGCTCGCTTGTATTTTCACGGGTCTTTGTACATCAATGCTTTGGCCCGGCACTTTAATTCTTATGGAAGAAAAATTCCCTAACCCAGGTGTTACCGCATATGCCTTAATGGCTGCAGGCGGTGATTTCGGTGGTTCTGTTTCACCACAGCTTTTAGGAATAGTAGTTGACAAGGTTTCAGAAAGCGGGTTAGCTTTAGAATTAAGCAATTCCTTAAGCCTTACCCCCGAGCAAATAGGTCTTAAAACGGGTATGCTTATAGCATCAATTTTCCCGATTTTAGGTATCGCCGTACTTCTTTATATAAAGAAATATTTCAGAAAACAGGTAAATAAATAATAAAAAGCAGACTGAAAACGATTTTAAAAAATCGCTTTCAGTCTATTCTCTTATCATTCAACTTTTACCATTTATAATTATGTAACTGTCCTTGATTTGAAAGCTTGGGGTAGCCTAACTGACGCAAGGCTTCATAAACACCTATTGCAACAGAATTTGAAAGATTAAGGCTTCTTGCATCATCTATCATAGGTATTCTTACACATTCGTCGGGGTGCTTTAAAAGAAGCTCCTCGGGAAGACCCTTTGTTTCTTTACCGAATATAAGATATGCTTTGTCGGGATAATCAACGTCTGAATGGGCTTTTCTTGCTTTAGTTGTAAAAAAGAAGAAATTACCGTCTTTGTTTTTTTCAAAAAAATCATCAAGATTTTCATAATAGGTTAAATCGAGCAAATACCAATAATCAAGACCTGCTCTTTTTAATTTTTTATCGTCAATTGAAAAGCCCATAGGCTTAACAATATGGAGTCTTGCTCCCGTTGCCGCACAGGTTCTTGCAATGTTACCTGTATTTTGTGGTATTTCGGGTTCAACAAGAACAATGTTTAATTCACTCATATTTTCCCTAATTCCTTTATATAGTAAGGTATCCCTCTTTCGAAATCCACACCGTAGGTTATGGGGTTATCCATAGACTGTGTTCTCTTAATGCAATCACAAACGTAGCGAACCGCTATGCCCATCGAATCGTAAAGAGAGAAGCCGTTAAGCACCGCACCACAAAAGGATGATGCGAAAACGTCACCCGTACCGTGATAAACACCCGGAAGACGAGGTTGAAAATAATACTCTGCCTTTCTATCCTGCCCCATATAAGCTGCACCTAACTTATCCTCTTCAAAGGTAACGCCTGTTAAAATAACGTTTTTGGCTCCCATATCAAGAAGCTTGTTAAGAAGATTATTAATAAATTCCTCTGTTTGAACGCCCTCTTTAAACTCAACGCCCGTCATAAAGCAAGCCTCAGTAATATTAGGTAAGATAATATCAGCCTTTGAGCAAAGCTCGGTCATTGCTTTTGCAAATTCCATATTGAAGATTGCATACATTTTCCCATGGTCAGCCATACAAGGATCGGCGATAAATAAATTATCCTCGGTTTTAAAATCATCAGCAAACTTTTTAACCATATCAATCTGATCAAAGGAGCCTAAAAAGCCTGAATAAATAGCATCAGGATTAAGATTGATTGATTTCCAATGAGCAGCAACGTCAGGGATATCAGATGTTAAATCTCTATAAGTGTAGCCCGTAAAACCACCTGTATGAGTAGAAAGAATTGCCGTAGGAAGACAAACCGTTTCTATACCTGCAGCGGAAATTATCGGGATCGCTACAGTAAGAGAGCATTTACCGAAACCGGAAATATCGTTAATTGCTACGAGTCTTTTTTGATTTTCCATAAAAATCACCTTGATTGGAATAGAATAACATATTATAATTATTCCAATAATATATCACACATTTTTATAAGATTAAAGTATCTTTATGAAATTTTTACAAATTTAATGGCATTTTTTTAAACCTTAATTTCTGTTTACAAACACACTTTCGGGAGAAAATATTAAAAACATTTCGGAGGTGTAAAAATGAATTCAAAAACTGAAAATGCTATGAAAATCGGCGGTGCTATGATGGCTGTGGGTGCTGCTGCGGCAATAGCGGCAGGTATTACAAAAGCTAACGTTAGCCCTAAAGCAAAAATGAAAAAAATAGCAAAGAAATCTGCCAAGGTTATGGACGGTATGCTTGATAATATTCAAGGCATGATGAAATAAAAACTAATTAACTAATAACAGACTGCGAAAAGCTATTATAACTCTTTGCAGTCTGTTAATACTAAATTTGAAGGGGAAATTATGAAAAAAGCAGTATCAATTTTACTTACATTATCATTAATCATTTGTTTTACTTCTTGCGGCAGCGAAAGCGAAAAATCAACCGTTTCCACAGAAGCCACAACTACCGCACCAACCACAACAGAAGAAGCTGAAGGCTCAACTTCAACTGAAAACGCGTCGAGTGAAAGCGAAAGCAGTCAAGAAGCTGAAAGCACAATACCGTCATCTGATACAACCACTCCCTCAGCTACTGAAACAACACCCGTACCCGTGCCTATGGATAAAATTCAATTTACAGGCAATGCAGAATACGGACAAAGGACAGGCACTACAGCAACCTATACAGGTCTTGAGCCTTTACCCGAAAACACCTTACCCATTATTGACCCCGATAATCTGCGAGGGCTTTCAACTACAGCCCACAACCATAGCTTTGGCGTTTCAAAGGGCGGTGTACCACACGAAATATCCGTAAACAATCAAAAATTTTATGAGAAATACGGTGGTTTATGCCTTGATACAAGCGGTGAAAAAGTAATCTATTTAACATTTGACTGCGGGTATGAAAACGGTTGTACCGGCAGGATTTTAGACACACTTAAAGAGAAAAACGTCCCTGCCGCATTTTTTGTTACATTATCTCACGTAAAATCTAACCCCGATTTAATTGCACGAATGATTAACGAGGGGCATATTGTAGGTAATCATTCTGATACTCACCCTAATTTTTCAACAATTTCAAGAACACAAATGGTGCAGGAAATCCAAAATCTTGACAACTATTTGAGAACAAACTTTGGCTATTCAGCACCTTACTTCAGATTTCCCGAGGGTGCTTGCTCTGAAAATGCACTAGAGCTTGTACAGAGCATTGGCTTCAAATCAGTTTTTTGGTCAACCGCCTACGCCGACTGGGACGTTAACAATCCTAAAGGCAAGCAATACGCTTTTGACACCGTAACATCAAGGCTCCATCCCGGTTGCGTGCTCCTTTTACACGCCGTATCATACGACAACGCAGAGGCATTAGGCGATATTATAGACTACGCAAGAGCACAAGGGTATACGTTTAAATCTTTATAAATGGCAAGTTGCAAATGGTAAATGGCAAATTAAGGGGCACTGTGTGCCGAATGTAAAGCTTTGTTTAGAGAAAAAAGTTGAAACTTCGTATCAATTTAATAATAAAACCAATAGGTCTGCGATTGCATCACTGCATCGCAGACCTTAATTAATTATTCTTTATATTTTTTCTTTATTGTTAGCAAATGATGAGAGTTCTGGCATCTGGAAACTGGGAACTGGCATCTATATAATTGCAGTTCGAAATTTGCCATTTGCCATTTGCAATTTGCAATTTTTCAGTCTACGTCCTTAAAATCAACTTCTCTATACCCATCTTCGTCTGTGCCGTCTGAAATCAAGGGCTTATCCTTATTCATTATTTCAGAAATAACCTTAGCTATACCTACTACAGTAATCACGAAGCCTACCATAGAGGTTATTTTTGTTGCACCGTTAAACGGGTTTATTATAAGAGATACACCCAACAAAACGGTTATTACTGCAAAGATTTTACCGAAAAGGCCGGGTTTCCCGAAAAAAGATACTACTCCGTAACAAACTACCCCAAGACCAATTAAAAACGGAAAAACAGAAAGAAGAAACTTCGGATGCATCAAAAGAACAAACGCAATAATTAAAAAGAGAATGCCTGAAAACAGCGTTTTAGAGATTTCTTTGTCTTCTTTTTTATCGTTAAAATATTTCACGAATCTTATTACTGATAAAACAAGCACTCCAACACCTAACACGGCACAAGCCGTTGTTAAAGATTCGCCTGGGAAGAGAAGAAGAGCGACACCCATAACAGCAAGTAAAACGCCTACTGCTAAACCTATTCCCCTATCCGTTAGCTTGTTTTTTATTTTTTTAATGATATCCTTCATTTTCATCACCAAATATAATTTAACCGAAAAAACTTAACATATATTAACAAAATTGTTAATGAAATTTAAATATTCTCTTCCTGTTTTTTGGAAATCTGAGCTGTTATTTCTTCCATAAACTTACCGTGGAGCTTGAATTTTGTTGTATAAACGATAAGAGAAAGTATTATAAGAATTGCAGGAGCAACAAGCATCATAAAGCTGATTGCTGTTTTTACTTCTTCCCCATTTTCATAATGAAGATTTTCGTTATAATGGGAAATTTCAAGACCTGCAAAAAGAATAATCGTCTGAATTGTGTATGCCATTTTCTGCAAGAAGCCCTTCATTGAGAAGGTTATAGACTCTGAACGGAAACCCTGCTTAACCTCGCCGTAATCAACTATATCTGCAAGGAAAACTGTTTGCTGAACAAACATTGAAGCGATACCGATTGAGGCTACAAGATAGCATAAATTCATTAAAAGGAATGAGCCTGTTGTTTTGATTGCAATTGACATTCCTATAAAACCGAAAATTGCAAGAAGTAAAGAAATCTGATAAGTTCTTCGTCTTGTTGTGATTTTTGTTAATACAGGCACTACTACAAGACCGAGCACTGAGCCTACCGCACCTAAAAGGTTAAAAGCACTTTGTTTAGAGGGGTCACCTATAACAACGTCGAAATAATAAACGCCCACACCTGAAACCATATACCAGCCTGCATTTGAAAGCATAGCAAAGAGCATAAAAACTAAAAGCTGGTCGTTGTTTTTTGCTATTAAAAACATCTTTTTAAAGGTGAATTTTTCTTTAGGTGTTGTAATATGTCTTTCTTTTGTATTTGCAACAGAAAGTGCAGAAAAGCCTACAAGGCACACCGCACAAATTATTGCCCAAAGGCTATAGCTTCTCGCATCGGCAATTTTCTCACCGTTCATAACCGTTTCACTTAAAATGGGTAAAACCATAGGTGTAAAAATCGAAATTATACCTTGACCGATACCCGAAAAAGCACGGGCAATAGTTGCTATAATGCTTCTTTCGGCGGGGTCACTTGTAAATGACGGCACCATCGACCAATAAGGTATATCAGCCATTGTATTTGTCATACCCCAACCGACGTAAAGAAACGCAACGTATACGTAAAGCGGAAGACCGCCTAGCTCAAAACCGGGGTTTGTAAAAAGAAGCGATAAAACAATAGCGTTACAGGTTGAGCCTATAAGCACCCACGGGCGATATTTACCCATTTTTGTATTTGTATTATCAACAATAGTACCCATTAACGGGTCGTTGATACCGTCCCATATTCTTGCAACGGGAGTTAAAAACAAAAGGAATTTTTTGTTAAGATGAAGAATATCTGTAAGATATTTTGCAAGGAAGGAATAAAAAAGCCCGTAGCTTAAATCAAGACCCACCGCACCTACGCCGTAAGCTAATTTATCTTTCAATTTTTTCATAAAAACACCTGCTTTCAAAAGAATTATAACAAGTAAAACCTACCAATGCAATAAGTTTATTCTACTTTTAATATTGTAAAATTTATTCTACTTTTAATATTGTAAAATACAGTGTTTTATATTATTATAGAATTAAAGTAGAAACCAAAGGAGTTCAAGTATGGCTAAAAACGTTCAATTTCCTGACGGCATTTTTCCGGGTGCAAAAAGCAAAATGCTTAAAGTTCCCGTTTTTCTTATAATTCCTATCGCATACGTTGCTTTCGGTATGCTTACTCATATCTGGCACCCTACCTGGATTGCATTTTTATTTATACCGATTTACTATCAGCTTTGCGGTGCCGTTGGTGCTAAAACTAAAAGAGGCTTTCTTTTAGCCTTACCTATTCCCATTGTTATAGTCACCGCTTTTCTTACTATCGGTCTTACAATAGGACTTTGGAAATACACCTGGATTATGTTTTTATTCATCCCTCTCTACTATTGGTGGGCAGGAGTTATGAATAAGTAAAAAGTAATAATGTAGAGTGAAGAAGTATAAAAAACGAGATTGCAAATTGCAATCTCGTTTTTGTTTTACAGTGTATCAAGTGTTTGTTCGTAGGCGGGAAGGAATTCTTCCATAAAGACCTTTGCTTCGGGGATGTTACATTCCTCTATACGTTTTCTTGTAGCGGCTTCCGCCTCTTTGAATTCCGTATTACCTGCTTTTCTCTCTTCTATGCATTTAATTAAAGCGCTGATTTTATCGGCAACCTTAATCAACGGCTGTAATTCATCATCCTCACAAGCGAGAAGATTTTTAAATTCATCCCTTAAATCCTCGGGAAGCTTATTTAAAAGCCTTTCGTTTGCATCGTCCTCAACCGCTTTAAATGCAACGAGGATATCTTCATTCTGATATTTTACGGGAGTTGGCATATCGCCTGTTATAATTTCGTGGGTATCGTGATAAAGACCTAAACCCGCCGCTTTTTCGGGGTTATAATTTTTACCGAAACGCTTGTTACCTATAACGGCAAGGGCATGGGCTATGACAGCCACCTCTTTTGAGTGACTGTCAAGGCTTTCCTTTTCGGTATTTCTCATAAGTGCCCAGCGGTCGATATATTTCATTCTCGACACCATAGCAAAAAAACTGTAGCTCATAATTTATAAACACTCTTTTTAAAATTTAATTTTAAAGGTTTTAATTTCAAAGGGCTTAAAGGTTGTAGATACAGTATTCTCTGTATATTCAACGCTTTCATCCTCTTCTTCAAGAAGGTTACATTCGGTAGCCTCTTTAATTTTACCCGCAAAGGTTAACGTTGCAGGTGTTTTGCAGTTCCATGTTTCGTAAGCACGAACGATAATGCAAGCGCTATCCTCCGCAACCTTAACCGTTTCAATAACAACGTTATCCTTATCACAGCTGACAAGTGAATAATCAGAGGGAAGTGTACCGTTATTTGCTTCTGAAACTACTGCGTAAAGAGGATAGTTTACGTTGTAAGCCTCTTTAACAACGTTACTGTCGTTAACTCTGTTTTCGTGGGGATAAATTGAGAATGTAAACGAATGAAATTCTCTATCCTGAATTGTGTTAGGACGAGTAGCGCATCTGAAAAGAGTAGGTCTTATACGACCGTGCTTAACGTCGCAACCGTATTTGCAATCGTTGAGAATTGAAAGACCGAAGCTGTTATCGGAAAGGTCAACCCACTTATGCATTGATTCCTCAAACTGTGCAAATTCCCAAGTAGTATTTGTAGTTGTTGAACGCTCAACGTTACCGAACTGAATATCAAAGGTTGCTTTAGTAGCGTTAACGTCAACGGGGTAATCTGCTTTAAGAACAACATGGTCCTCATGCCAATCTGCCTCGTAGTCAACGTCGATTCTTTCAAGGTCATTGTAAATACAATAAAATTCAGTAAAGGTAGATTTTCTGAAGGTTCTTTCCACCTTATAAACTGCTCTTACCGCACCCTGCTCAATAATTTCAGCATTTTTGAAATCAAGGTCCCATGATTTTTCATCAAAGTAGCATTTGATATCCCAAGCCTCGTGGTTATGGGGTCTATCCTGATAAGCGATAACCTTACCAACAGTTTCACCGTCGGGTGCAACACTTCTGCCACTCTTTTTGTGAATGAGCTTTGCAATATTACCCTCGTTATTAAACTCAACTGAGAAGAAAGGTGTTTCAGCATTTTTAATTGTAGCATTTATGTCTTCAACTTTTTTCGGTGCAATAGCTTTTACTGCAAAAGAAGAGTAACCCTTTGCACAAACGTCAGCAATAAATACGATTTTGCCATCGTATGTTTTCTGATATGCTACCTCGTTACCCTCTTTATCAAAAATTGCGAACTCGTTTTCGCAAGGAATATCGCAAATAACTGCATCCTTACGGTTAAAGCCTGTTGTATTGAAAACAACAATGCTCTTTTCCTCAAGATTAATATTTGAAACAAGAGCACCTTGTGCATCCCCTGCCATTTCGCAGCCTGCTTTAAGAACGTTTTCGTAATCAATTTTGCTATCCTCATACACTTCTTTAATTGAAGAGCCGGGAAGAATATCGTGGAACTGATTAAGAAGAATAAGCTTCCAGTTTTCTAAAAGCTTTTCTCTCGGGTAGCTTAATCCAATCTCTTTATTGGCAATAGCCGAAAGAGTTTCAACGTCGTGATAAAGGCATTCGCTCTTACGGTTATATTTTTTATTTCTCGCCTGACTTGTAAGAGTGCCACGGTGGAATTCAAGGTAAAGCTCACCGCACCAAACGGGAAGACGTTTGTTTTTTGATACCTTTTTATCAAGGTCTTCAAAGAATTCTAACGAATGAGCCTGCTTAACAACAGGACAACCCTCGATACCCTTAGCCATTCTTCTGCCGTATTGAAGCATTTCAACAGTAGGTCCGCCGCCACCGTCACCGAAGCCGTAGGAGCAAAGGAAATCCTTGCCTAAATCCTTCTGTGAATATCTCTTGTAACCGCCGAGAATATATAAAGGACGAAGCTTTGCGTTATAAGTGCTCTGCCAATTTTGACGTTCATCAACTGTAACGTGGCAAGAGGGCGGGAAATGAGAAAGTACTTCAGTACCGTCAATACCTCTCCATTTAAAAGTATCATAAGGAAATTTATTGTACTCATTCCAGCTGATTTTCGTTGTCATAAAGTACTTCATTCCGCACTTTTTGATAAGCTGAGGAATTGCTGCGGAATAACCGAATACGTCGGGTAACCACATAACCTTATTATCAACGCCGAATTCATCACGGAAGAAGCGTTTACCAACCATAAACTGTCTTACAAGAGCTTCACCTGATGCAACGTTTGTATCAGCTTCGACCCACATACTGCCCTCGGGCTCCCATTGACCGTCTTTGATTTTCTGCTTTATTCTTTCGTAAACCTCGGGATAATCCTGCTTCACGTAGTCATAAAGCTGAGCTTGTGAAGACATAAATTTATACTCGGGGAATTCATCCATATATTTAAGAACTGTTGAGAATGAACGGCAGGCTTTATCTCTTGTCTGACGAAGACGCCATAACCAAGCAACGTCAATATGGGTATGACCTACGCACCAAGCAGTTGCCTCTTCAAACTTGCCGTAAAGATTTTCATCAAGATATTTTGACGCTTCAAAACAGGATTCGTGGAAAAGCTCTCTATCGTTTGTATCGATATCAAGAATGTTGCAAGCTTCATTAAGTGCTTTAAGAATGTTAACTCTTGCATCACTGTCTTCACCCTTATATTTTGCAACCTTTAAGGGTGTTATGATATCAAAATAAGTATCGTAAGCGATATCGTCAAACACCTGAAGTTGAGCACCAAGCTGAATCTCGCCTCTCCACTCCCAATCATCAGAGTATGCACTAATGCAGATTTCAAGCTCTTCGCCACCCTCTGCACACGGGGTAAGAGTTACGTATCTGTGGTTACTGTCTGCACCCTGAATAACCTTACCGTTAACGTAGATAATAAACTGAGGGTTCACCTCGTTATTCCAGCCTCTACAACTGTAAGGTGTTATATTATAAATAACGTGCTGACCTTTAAAGCTTTCAGGAATTATGATGTTTTGCTTAAACCAGCAATAACACTCTTTATAGCCCCAATAATCTTTATTAGCTTTAAAAGGAAACCACTCACCCGAATCCTTTTCTTCTATAGAATACTGACCGTCGCGGAATAAAAAATCGCCCGTATCAACGCTATCTGCAATAAGGAATTTTGCTTCCATATCCCTTAATATCTGGTTGATACGACCGCTAATCATAAATCTTTCACTGTTTTTGTCGTGAAAGTCAATTTCAAAATGTGCCATAACCATCACCCTGTCCGATTTAAATCAAGGAAATGATACCATAGAATATGTTATTTTACAATAATTTAATCGAAAAAAGTCGGCTGATTATCGTTATTATTTATAGTTGACATTTCAGAAAAATAGCAGTACAATTTAATGTAATAATTTTGTTACAAGGAGCGATACGAATGGCACATTATTGCACAGAACCCTCAAGAACATTCAGCGAATACTTGCTTATTCCCGGTTACACCGGTCCTGACTGTATTCCTAACAACGTTGATTTAAGAACCCCCCTTTGCAAATATAAGAAAGGTGAGGAAGCCCCTATCACTCTTAACATTCCTCTTGTTTCTGCTATTATGCAGTCTGTATCAAATGATACTCTCGCTATTGCATTGGCAAAAGAAGGTGGTATGTCTTTCATTTACGGCTCACAGTCTATTGAAGACGAGGCTGCAATGGTAGCAAAGGTCAAAAGCTACAAGGCAGGCTTTGTTGTAAGTGATGCAAACCTTTGCCCCGATAACACATTAAACGACGTTGTTGCTCTTTACGATAAATTAGGTCACTCAACAATGGCTGTTACTGAAGACGGTACTGCAACAGGCAAGCTTCTCGGCGTTGTTACTTCACGTGACTACAGAATCAGCCGTATGCCTATGGATTTAAAAGTAAGCGAGTTTATGACTCCCCTTGAAAAGCTTGTTACTGCTCCCGCAGCAACAACTCTTAAAGAGGCTAACGACATCATTTGGGAAAACAAGCTTAACTCTCTTCCCATCGTTGACGACAAGGGAAATCTTATGTACTTCGTTTTCCGTAAGGACTATTCTCAACACAAAGAGAATCCCCAGGAAATTCTTGACGACCAGAAGAGATATATGGTTGGTGCAGGTATCAACACAAGAGACTATGCTGAAAGAGTTCCCGCACTCGTTGAGGCAGGTGCAGACGTTCTTTGTATTGACTCTTCCGAGGGCTATACAGAATGGCAGAAACGCACAATCGCTTTCATCAGAGAAAAATACGGTGATACCGTAAAGGTTGGTGCAGGTAACGTTGTTGACCGTGACGGCTTCCGTTTCCTTGCAGAAGCAGGTGCAGATTTTATTAAAGTCGGTATCGGCGGCGGTTCTATTTGTATCACCCGTGAAACAAAGGGTATCGGTCGCGGACAGGCTACAGCTCTTATTGAGGTTGC